>CAZGCG010000056.1:0-13547 GCA_964524205.1 uncultured Sphingobacterium sp.
CGGCTGCAAATGCTCTGCCTTGGCATAGATCTTTCCAGGCAAAGCGGCACTGATCTTGTCGAGGATGATCAATGGAGTTTTATGGATTAGGTTTAGGGTGCTCAACGATTTTCTGAATCATTTGACCGGGTACCACCAGTCCATATTTCAAAAACTTCATTCTCAAATACATCCTGAATCCGCAATTCGTCATCACCACGATCATTCATAACCTTAAATGATTTCTCCCAATTGGCCCTGGATTCTGGGCCTATTTTAGACTTATAAATCTGCGAATCTTTCATTCTGACAGTATTAATTTTTCATTTCCACGCTGAAACTAATCTTTGCATTAAGTGCTTTAAAAACTTTTAAGATTGTCTCCACCCGGGCATCGGTCAGACTGTTTTCAAGTTTAGAGATTTGAGCCTTTTGTACCCCAACCAGCTTACCTAATTCTTCCTGTGTTAATTTACGGTCTAAACGTGCCTGTTTGATCGCTTCTCCCAACAGGTCGAGACGCAATTCATTGTCAAAAGCTTCGCGCCCGGGTGTTCCCGGATGACCGATATGCTTATCAGTGATTTCTTCGAGTGTAAAAGTTTTCAAGCTTTGCTTACTCATTTTTAGGTGTATTGAGTGTAAAATATAGTTTTCTCAAACGTTCGGCCTTATTCAGATCAACCTGAGGCGTTTTTTCTGATTTCTTAATAATTCCATGAGTACAAATAATGAGAGTTTCGGTACTCATACGCTTGTCCCAAAATGCAAAAAGCCGGTATTGAATATGATTGTAAAGAGTTCTAAACTCCCATATCTCATCGTTTAGCTTTTTAAAAAGCTCCTTGTCATTTGAATATCTTGATTTTGTGATATTATAAATGATCTTAATCCTGACTTTCTCATCAAGAAGTACGAGAAATTCAGCTGCCTCTTCCAAAAATTGAACGCTAAACTTCGGCTTCTGTAAATTATTATTCAAAGATAAAAGTTTCTTATTAAGGAAACAAACTGTTCCCTTAATAAATCTTAGAATAAGCAACCATAAGTTGAAATAAAAACTTTAAAGGTATGCTTTCATTTAGCTATCGGTAAAAATCAGAAATTTATTTAGACCCAGGGGAGCCAAACCTATTGGTCATGACTAAGCAAGCTTCAAAAAATCACCATCCAAAATAAGCAGTTTAACGCCATTTTCAGTCACAGAACGATGTGAACTTAGCTCATCAGAAACCACATAAGTGCCGCCCTTTTCGAGTTTTACCTGCTCACCACTTTTCAACTCTGAAACAAATTCTCCCTCCAGGCAATGAACTATATGCCCTTTCTGACACCAATGGTCTGCCAGATAACCTTTTGAATACTCAACTAAGCGAATCCGAAGTCCGGGGAACTGAATGGTCTGCCAATAAGCTATTCCACTTTCACCCTTATGCTCGGTTTTTTCAATGGCTGACCAGTCGATAGTTTGGAAAGGGATGTTGCTCATATTTGTACACAAAACCCTCTTAAATATACCTGTTCACCAAATTCTCCAGGTACTCCTGCTTTCCACTCTTCACTTCAGGCTCTCCCATTTCAATTGCAAGGTTTCTCAGATCTTCCAGGCTCAGCTTTCCTGTTTCAAAATCTTTGCCTTTACCCGAATCAAATGAGGCATAACGATCCTTGCGGACCTTTTTATAATCAGAGTGCTTCAAAATATTATCAGCAGCGATCAGGGCACGGGCGAAGGTGTCCATACCACCAATATGAGCATAAAATAAATCAGCAGGATCAGTTGAATTTCTGCGGATCTTGGCATCAAAATTAATTCCTCCGCCGCCAAAACCTCCGGCTTCAATGATCACGAGCATCGCTTCAGTCAGCTCATTAATATTATTCGGAAACTGGTCGGTATCCCATCCATTTTGATAATCACCCCGGTTTGCATCGATCGATCCAAGCAGGCCTGCATCAGCACTCACCTGCAATTCATGCTGAAAGGTATGTCCGGCAAGCGTGGCATGATTCACTTCAATATTCAGTTTAAAATCATCCATCAGATCATACTGACGCAGGAAACTGATCACCGTAGCAGCATCATAATCATACTGATGTTTACTTGGCTCACAGGGTTTTGGTTCTATGAAGAAAGTCCCCTTAAATCCATTTTTTCGTGCATAATCCCTTGCCATGTGCAGGAACTTTGCAAGATGCTCCTGCTCACGCTTCATATCAGTATTCAGCAGACTCATATACCCCTCACGTCCACCCCAGAATACATAATTCTCGCCATTGAGGGCAATCGTAGCATCCAGAGCTGCCTTTACCTGAGCTCCGGCATGGGTCAGGACATGAAAATCAGGATTAGTCGAAGCTCCGTTCATATAACGGCGATGTGAAAACAGATTGGCTGTTCCCCATAGCAATTTCACTCCGCTGGCCTTTTGTTTCTCTTTAGCATAAGCAGTAATCGCCTGCAAACGACGTTCATTTTCTAAAACATCATTGCCATAATCTACCACATCCACATCATGAAAACAGTAATATGGCAGGTTCATCTTGGTAATAAACTCAAAGGCCGCATCCATTTTATCTTTTGCACGTTCAACCGCATCCCCCTTCGCGTCCCATTGAAAAATATGGGTCGGTTCTCCGAAAGGATCTGATCCATTTCCAACAAATGAATGCCAGTAAGCGCAGGCAAAACGCAGGGTTTCCTTCATGGTTTTACCTGCGATGATCCGGTTTTCGTCGTACCATCGAAATGCCAATGGATTATTGGATTCAGGCCCCTCATATTGTATCTGGCCTATGCCTTTAAAAAATTCTTTATCTCCTGTTGTGATGTTTACCATTCTGAAAGTTTTATGTTTTCGAATTTATAGAATTAAATAATAATTAGTGAAAAACAGAGGAGCTAATCTTTTGCAGTTCAATTGTAGTTCAAAACGGTAGGTACCGTCATCCCGAACACAGTGAGGGATCCCGAGCCTATGAGCAGAAAAAGTTTCTGAAAGTGCTTCTTTGTAACAGATCCCTCCTCGCGGCAAAATTTTTGAATAGAAAACTATTGCAATCGCTCATCGGGATGACGGTAGTTAAGAAAGTTCCCATTCGCCTGCAAAAGCCTATATTTATGATCAGATTTATCATTCCGGACAGTCCACAAACAGAAACCTCATGAAAGCATATCTCTTAACTTGCCTTTACCTGATCATTTGCCTTCAGCTTCATGCCCAAAATCATGAAGAATCAAACTATGATGAGTCCAAAGTACCTGCATATACCCTTCCGGATGTTCTTAAATCAAGTGATAACAAAACAATAAAAAACAAAAAGGCATGGGAAAAGATTAGAAGACCTGAAGTACTGACTTTATTCGAAAATAATATTTACGGGCAGGTGCCTAAGTCATTTGAAGATATCCGTTTTACTGTCCTAAGTGAAGATAAAAACAGCATGAATGGCAAAGCACACCGCAAAGAAGTTTTGATTGAGGTGTATAACAAAAATAAAAGTGTCAGGATCAATCTTATTCTTTTTACTCCTAATAATGCAGTAAAGCCAAGTCCTGCATTTTTACTGATCAATAATCGCGGCAAGGAAAATACAGACCCCAGCCGAAAGATTATAAGCGAATTCTGGCCTGCAGAAGTAGTGATCGAAAGTGGTTATGCAATCGCAGCTTTTCATGTCAGTGATCTCGCACCGGATAATAAAGATGAATTTATGAATGGCGTGATGCAATTATACCCCGAACAGCTGAATGCAGATAATGGCATGCGTGCCATCGGTGCCTGGGGATGGGGAGCCAGCCGGGTGATGGATTATTTTGAGACGGATTCACAGATCGATAAAAAGAGGGTCGCACTTACCGGACATTCACGCGGAGGGAAGGCATCTTTATGGGCAGCTGCACAGGATCAGCGTTTTGCAATCTGTATTACTAACTGCTCGGGAAGTACAGGAGCGGCACTTGCCCGCAGACAATTTGGAGAACGGGTGAGAAGGATCAATACCTCATTCCCTCATTGGTTCAATACCAATTATAAAAAATATAACGATCATGAAGAGCTTTTGCCTGTTGATCAGCACATGCTGATCTCCCTCATCGCACCCAGACCGGTTTATGCTACAAATGCTTCTGAAGATCTTTGGGCTGATCCCACAGGCACTTTTCTATCTCTGAAAAATGCTGAGGAAGTATATACCTTATATGGCTTAAAATCTAAACTGCCCAATGTTCCTCCGGGATTAAATACGCCTATAATTGAATCTCCATTGGCTTATCATAACCGGGAAGGAAAACATGATATGACCGTTTATGACTGGAAGCAGTTTATAAAGTTTGCGGATTATCATTTTGGGAAGGGGAGGTAGGATTGTCATTGCTTTTTGTCATTGCGAGTGTAGCGAAGCAATCTCCCGGCTTTTATTACTAAATATCATAAGATTGCTTCGTCGTGCCTGCCCGTCCAGTCAGGCGGGCCTCCTCGCAATGACAGTACCACAAGCCAAGCCTACAAATGCCCCAGCAGCAATCCCTTCCATTCCTGATAAATCGTCTCGTATTCCTCTGATTTTTGAGGTTCGATCTTTCTCAGGGGTTTCAAATTTGCAAATGCATTTTCAGTACTGAGTTCTCCAACACCAATTCCGGCACCAATTGCTGCTCCAACACTGCCTTCATTACTATACAATTCTACCGGAACCCCGCAAGCATTCACAAATGCTTCAATAAAAAGTTCACTTGAAAACATATTCGCTTTACCGGCGCGAATGAGTGTGGGATTCATGCCGTTCTCACGCATAATGTCAAGTCCGTAACGAAAAGCGAAAGCGATGCCTTCCTGGACAGCCCTGAAAATATGTGCCCGGCTATGCAGGTTCAGGTCAATATTATGGAAGTGGGCGCCGATATTTTTATTATTCAGCATACGCTCTGCACCATTTCCAAAAGGCAAAATCTTCAAACCATTACTCCCTAACCTGATCGCTGAGGCTTCAGCATTCATTGTATCATAAGCAGTACCATGTGAAATTACATCCCTGGTCCAGCGATTCAGAATTCCGGTTCCATTGATACAAAGCAATACCCCGATTCGTTTTTGTTCTTCCGAAAAATTAACATGAGCGAAGCTGTTAATCCGAGATTCCTTATCGAAAGTAAGCTGATCTGACACCCCATAAATCACCCCAGAGGTCCCACCATTGGCCGCAACCTCACCAGGTTTTAAAACATTAAGAGAAAGGGCATTATTTGGCTGGTCTCCTGCTTTATAGCTTACAGGAATGCCCGGTTTTAATGAAAGTCTGCCTGCTATTTCAGTGCTTAGTTTACCATGATCCGAAAATACAGGCTGAATCTCAGGGAAAATATCCTCAGGGAAACCAAAATGATTCAAGACTTCCTTTGAAAGTTCATTCCTGGTAAAATCCCAGAATACACCTTCCGAAAGTGATGAGATGCTGATATTGATCTCCCCGCTAAGCTTCATGCCTATAAAATCTCCGGGAAGCATCACTTTATAGATTTTTTCGAAAATTTCAGGTTCATTTTCTTTAACCCAGGCCAGCTTCGAGGCTGTAAAGTTTCCAGGCGAATTAAGCAGATTGCTCAGGCATTTTTCTTCACCAATCGCCTGAAACGCTTTATTTCCGATCTCCACCGCCCTGCTATCGCACCAGATAACTGAATTCCGGAGTACCTTTTGATCTTTATCAACCAATACCAGTCCGTGCATCTGATAGGCAATTCCTATTGCACCTATGGCTTTTGGATCGTACAATCCGGTGGAATTTGCTTTAATAATTGCATGCTGAACATTTTCCCACCATATTTCAGGTGATTGTTCCGCCCATCCCGGATGTTCAGCTATGATCGCCGATTCAGTTTCAGGATATTGAACCGTACACAAGCATCCCTGAGTTTGAGAATCAATAACAGATACTTTGATTGATGAAGTGCCGAGGTCGATACCGAGTAGTAGCATTAGCAGGATTTTGAGTTAGAATGAAATTATAAAAATGTTATCAGTTGTCTGTTACCTGTTGTCAGGAAAAATATGAGAAGTACTTAAGTTTTCGCTTTACCAGTTAACAGATAACCGGCAACAGGTAACAGGTAACACATCAACTCAAATCAGTTTCTGATACGTCCTCCACCATAAATCGGGCATCTCCCCTGAATTGGCTGTTTGATAATCTTCATAACGGCATGGTACAAGGTGATGCCTTTCATTCTTTGACTTGCCGGCAGGGTAAGGTACCTGCATCCACCAGCGATCTGATTTTTTGCTTTTGACAAAGACCAGTTCATGAGAACCGTCCTTGAGTCCGGCCCGGTAAGTGATGTATTGCGATTTAGGCAATAAAGGAAATTCTTTCTTCCTGTTATAAAAGCCATCTACAAAATACCATACCATTTGTGCCAGTAACATTGCTGTTTGTCCGTTCAGATCATAGGCCGGATTATACTCATAAAACCCTATTGAAGAAAGCTTATCATTCATACCGGCATACCTTGAAATCTGGCAGGCATTCTCGCCATAAAACCCATTTGGTGTAGCATTGGCATTGCCGGCGGCATCCGAAGAACGAATTGCAGAAATATCAAAACTAATCATATTCGCATTGCGGATCACTGGCTCAGCAAGATTGATATTACCTGAAAAATCACCCAGACGATGTACATCAAAATAGAGCTTATCCATCAGCTTCAGGCTTTCCTGATTAACATAGAATGTCTGGTATCCGATATTACTGAAATTGAAAAGGAAATTGGGTTCGTGTAAAAAGATCTTGTTCAGATAGGAAATTGAAGTAGTCTCGATCGTTCCGTCGATATTGTCATCCAGGTCGAAATGCGAATCGACAACCAACAAGTCAACTTTCTGTTCCAATTCCTCATAGGCCATGAACTGAGGATATGTCAGATCCTGACCACCCCCTATTATCACCGGTAAAATGTTCTTTTTGATCAGTTCAGCGACTAAAAGTTTTAGAGCAACATAAGTATCTGAGACCTTATGCCCGGCACGGATATTACCAAGGTCAACAATACGGGTGTTATAATTACCCTCATTCAGCTCATAGAACTTTTGTCTGAAAGTGTCAGGTGCCAAAGCTGTCCCAATATTATTGATCGAATTCCTGTCTTCCAATACTCCTATCAGGGCAATATCAAAAAGACCACTGTCAAGATCGGGAAAATCATCATGGAAGGCTACGATCTTAGATCCTAAATGACTTGTATAAAAACCATTCTCCGGGCTAATGGAATCTAAATCAAGGGGACTAAGAAAATCGGATAATGACATAATAATTGTTCCTGTAATTTAATTGACAATTTTATAATTGAACAGCCCCCGATTAATTTTGCTTTATACAAAATTGAAGAAGAATCAGATAATTGAGAACAGACTCAAAGCAAATATCAGTTTATTCAGTTACTTTTGAAAGCATTTAAAAAAATTCATCCGGATGATTTTAGTTACCGGCGCTACCGGTTTTTTAGGTTCAGAATTAATCAGCCAATTGCTGCTCAGAGGAGAAAAGATCAGAGCAATCAAGCGTGATACATCCCGGATACCCCAAATTTTAGCAGATAAAACAGATATCGAGTGGTTCAACGCCGATATTCTTGATTATTTCGCACTGAGTGAGGCCATGGATGGTGTAAGTCATGTATATCATTGTGCTGCACTGGTATCCTTCAACCCAAAAGACAAAAAAGAGATGCTGAAAGTGAATGTGGAAGGCACTTCAAATCTGCTCAACATCTGCATGGAAAAGAACATCCGGCGCTTTTTACATGTGAGTTCGATTGCGGCACTGGGTGAGAGCAAAAAAGGCAACCTGATTACCGAGAAGAATCACTGGGAGTTTGGATCAGGTCAAAGTACCTATTCAATCTCAAAATATAAAAGTGAGATGGAGGTTTTCAGAGCGGCGGCAGAGGGCTTAAATGCAGTCATCGTAAATCCATCAATCATTATCGGCAAAAATGCGGGTAAAGAAGGAAGCGGACAATTATTTGAATCTATAAGAACTGGTTTGAATTATTTCCCCGGTGGAAGTTGCGGCTATGTGGATGTTACGGATGTTGCTAAAACTATGATTCTTTTAATGGAAAGTAATGTCTCTGACGAACGTTTCATTCTCAATTCAGAAAACCTGACCTACAAAGAGTTTTTTTCGAACATTGCCCTGAAATTTGGTAAAACCCCGCCGGCTATAGCATTAAAACCATGGATGATGTATATCGCATGGCTTGGAAGCCGTGTTATTACCTTATTAACAGGTAAACGATTCGGTCTGAGCGCAGAAACCGTACGTAGTGCATTCAAAAAACAAATGTATTCCAACGAAAAAATAAAAAAGGTATTAAATTTTAATTTTAAACCTGTTGATGACTCAATCAGCGAAATTTGCCTGCACCTTAAAAATAGTTAATCCCCTAATTCATAAAGCATTGAAACAGTTTTATATCATTGATTTCGACAGTACGTTTACCCAGGTAGAGGCATTGGATGAACTGGCCCGTATCTCACTAATGAACCATCCCGACAGGGAAAAGATCTATCAGAAAATTGAAGATCTGACTAATGCAGCGATGGAAGGTAAAATGTCGTTCCGGGAAAGCCTGACTGGAAGGGTTCAGCTGCTGGAGGCTGACCGCAATCATCTAAAACAGCTGGTTAGCCTTCTCAAAAAGAAAGTTTCTTCATCTTTCTCCCGGAATAAAACATTCTTCAAAAAACATACTGATTCTGTTCTCATTGTTTCGGGTGGATTTAAAGAATTTATTACCCCTGTTGTACTTCCATATCACATCCGTAAGGAAAATATTTATGCCAATACCTTTGTCTTCGATGAAAACGGGAAGATTATAGGATATGATGAAAATAATCCACTTTCCAATGAAGGAGGAAAAGTTAAATTACTTAAAGAGCTTGACCTCAAGGGTGATATTTATGGGATTGGCGACGGACATTCCGATTTCCAGCTGAAGGAATTTGGGATGATCAAAAAATTCTATGCTTTTACCGAAAATATAGAACGTAAAACTGTTGCCGAAAAAGCCGACCATGTTACCCCGAGTTTTGATGAGTTTCTTTATGTCAACAATTTACCCAGAGCCATTTCCTATCCAAAAAACAGGATTCTTTGTCTGGTAATTGGAGATGTGCCTGATCTGGCTATTCAAACCTTAAAAAAGGATGGATTTTCTATTCGTCATAAAAAAACCTTTGAAGAAAAATATGTGCCTGATGTGGGTATGATGCTGCTGGCTAATGGTGAACTGCTTGAAAGGGAAAAGCTGGAACGTGCGGTAAAACTAAAAACGATCGGATATCTTGGAAACAGTGAACCAAAGCTATCCCATGGCTTATGTACTGACATGGGCATTGTCATATTTGACGACCCGAAGCATAGCCCTAAAAATCCCGAATTCATCGCCAGGAGGATGATCAATTTTATCAACCATGGCCATACTTATGTGAGTGCGAACTTCCCAAATCTCCAGCTTCCGCGGATTGCAGGAGCTCATCGTTTGATTCATATCCACAAAAACATGCCGGGTATTATGGCTCAGATCAATAAGGTTTTTGCTGATCATCATATTAACATTGTGGGGCAGTACCTGATGACCAATCCAAGCATAGGCTATGTAATTACAGATGTGAGTGATGAGTACGATAAAAAGGTATTGAAAGCTTTGAAGCAGATTGATCATACTATTAAGTTCAGAATACTTTATTAAGCTGAAAGAAAAAAGCTCAAAGCTGAAAGCAGAAGGCAGTTTACAGTTCAATTTTTCAACAAAAATCATTAAATTGCCAGCCTGATTAAATTTTAATACTGTGTCTGATAAATTAAATATTTCCATCACAAAAACAGCCCAGTCACGTTTGGCTGATATTGATTTCGATAATTTACCTTTTGGAAAGACCTTTTCCGATCATATGTTCATTGCAGATTACAGCGATGGAGCATGGAAAGACTTCAGAATTGTGCCTTACGGAGAGATTGGGTTCAGTCCTGCAATTTCTGCCCTGCATTATGGACAAGCATTTTTCGAAGGTATTAAGGCTTATAAACATGCCGATGGAAAAGTCAGCATCTTCCGTCCTGATAAAAATGCAGAGCGTTTTAATCTTTCTGCACAGCGTTTATGCATGCCTGAACTTCCGGTTGATATATTTTTAAAAAGCCTTGAAACATTAGTTGATCTTGACAGAGAATGGGTGCCTTCTAAGGCAAATCATAGCCTGTACATCAGGCCATTTATGTTTGCTACCGATCCTTTTTTAGGTGTAACACCTTCAGCTACATATAAATATATCGTGTTAACCGGACCGGTTGGCCCTTATTTTTCAAAGAACCTGAAGGTAAAGGTTGAAACTTTTTATTCAAGAGCAAGCGATGGTGGTTTCGGTTTTGCTAAAGCCGCAGGGAACTATGGTGGCTCTATGCTTCCGGCAATGAAAGCCACTCAGGAAGGCTTTGACCAGCTGATCTGGACAGATTCGAAAGAACATGCCTATATCGAAGAACTTGGAGCTGCAAATATTATGTTTATGATGGATGGGAAATTGATCACACCATCTACCAGAGATACCATTCTGAAAGGCGTAACCCGTGATACCGTTTTAACTTTGGCAAAAGGCTGGAACATTCCAATTGAAGAACGAAGGATCTCAGTTGAGGAAATAATCAAAGGAATTAAAGAAGGTCGCATCACTGATGCATTTGGTGTTGGAACAGCTGCAACAATAGCTCATATAGCTGAAATCGGGCATGAAGGCGAACTCTATACCCTTCCTGATCCGGCAAAAAGGGTCTTCTCTAACCGGGTACTCGACACATTGAATGAATTAAGATATGGCCGCTCTGCTGATGAGCATGGGTGGAATTTTGTTGTAGGAAAATAATATAAAAAGCTGCTAATTAGCAGCTTTTTTGTTTTGAAGCTCTTGAGGATTTGCAATCCCGTATCATGAGAAGCCTGTTGTATTACACAAGCTGGTATAAACTTTATTTTAATGGAAATACCAAGAGCTAAAAGAACAAATTTTTTAATAATATTATTTGTTCTCATTGGATCCAATAGTTATGGTCAGACATTTTCCAATAGCAAATTTTATACTTCCTTTTTCAAACCCTTCCATCTAAGTGAAAGAAGTTCATATCAAGGTTACAATGGGTTTCACTCTATCAAATTTAAAACAAATGCTAAAGGGCAAATCATATCTTATGAAACCAGTTTGTCCATGACAGAAAGTTTAAAAAATGATGTGGCTTATACTTATGAGAAATCTGATAAGAACGGATTGATAGAATTTAATCTAAAAAATAAAACGATCATTATTCCTCTCTTTATTATCAGTTCTAAACCCCTTTCAAGTCAAAATGAAAATATGTGGAACTTCGGGAGTAAATCCAAACCTTTAAATGCTGATGAAATTATATTGCCCCCAATTGTATATTATTTAAGTACACTAAAATCCATAGATAATTAAAAAATAAAATATGCTCAGCAGGAATTGCAATCATAAAAAAGACAGATCCAAACAAGCGCGTTGATCACCTTTCATCCTTACGGTTGCTTCTCCTTACATCCCTTTTTCGTAGCCTGTCATCGCGCCTTTCTTCCCTGTAATTTCGTTCAATTTCCATCTTTCTCAGCCTTGCTTTAATCTCTGTCTGAGTTGCTGTATCAAAGCCAATGGTATACAGTAATGCTTCGGCAAATCCTTTCCAGATCATATTGAAGAATGATGAACGTTCTGGACGGATATAATAAAATGTTCCCCTCCTTACAGGCTGACCATGCATCGGATTATCGTCCTTTATGATCAGAATGTTGGCAAAAATAGAGGCGATGCCTTTTCGTTTCAAACGGCTTGAATTTTCACGTTTTTCTAAAAGATTGATTTTCAGGTCATTATAATAGCAGGTTAAATTTCCTCTTACCCCTTTAATACTCCCCCTGCCGTTAAAAATCATCTGATTAATATAACCAGATTTAACTTCAATCAGTGATAATGGCCGGATTGCTGAATTGAACATTTCTGCATCAAGTTTCCCCAATTTTCCGGAAAACTCGAATGCTCCGCCAGGGTCTGGTAGATTGAATTTCATCGCTATATCCAAACGGCCACGATTCATCAGAAGTGATGTAATTTTTGCCTCGGCGAATTTGTTTTTAATTAATTTCAGGGAATCATTAGTTACGTTGAAAATACTTCCGTTAACCTCTCCAAAAGTTAGTGTTCCCTTACGGCGTGAATCAGGATTATACTCCGAATAATTTATATGGGAATCCTTGATCAGAACAGTATCAATGGTTGTATCAAGCTTAAAGCGTCTTAAGGCCAGCTGTGGAAAATTCAGTCCCTTATCCCTTATTGAGTCGGGCATTCCGCGATGCAGGAAAACCGATAAATTGCCCTTTTTTAATGTTAAAGAAGATGCTATCAGCCTTCTATCACGATTCAACATCTTATAGTCAATATTATTTAAGGAGATATCTTCAAAGTGCCCGGAATATCGGTCTTTTTGGTACTTAAACCTCCTTGCAAACTCCATCTCCGAGAATTTTGGCTGCAGGCGAAATCCTTTTATATGTGCGTACCTCCCGGCCGTAGAAGCTTTGAACTCACTGAACTGAAGATTATAATTTTCATCTGCAGTAAGTGATTTATATCCGAGCAGTTCTGCATAAATATCCTTTGTATAATAAAAACGTGTCCGGTCAA
Organism: uncultured Sphingobacterium sp.; assembly: GCA_964524205.1. Taxonomy (GTDB): domain Bacteria; phylum Bacteroidota; class Bacteroidia; order Sphingobacteriales; family Sphingobacteriaceae; genus Daejeonella. The sequence continues at coordinate 12,729 of CAZGCG010000056.1, forward strand.
ACTGAGATGCAGAATCTATCAGCAGATCACTTATCCTAAGGTACAGATCCTTAAGCTCGGTTATTCTGCTTCCCCCTTCCGCACTGCGGTCGATGTACTTAAAATCTGCATTTTTTAATATTATGCTCCCTATTTTTACGGTATTTAGATAAGGAGCAAGGTGCTGGTACGCAGTTCTTGGGTCTTCATCAGGTTTGGCTTTTATATTTCCTGTTTTAGAAAACACAACATTAAGGGATGGCCGATCGATCTCTATGGCACTCATTTCCAGCTTACCAGAGGTATATATCTTCCAGGGCTGTATTCTTTTTAAAATAAGTTCAGCGATACCAACATCGTATAGGTGCCTCGGTGCAATACTGTCAAATTTCATCTTTTCGTAAACCAATGAATCCGGCATAAACCGGATATTTGAAACATTCACCCTGCCTGTGATAAAATTCACCCGGATATTTTCAAATTCTATCCGGTATAAACCATCTGTTGATTTATGAATAGCCTCTTTGATCCGTTGTGTTAAAATTGGTTTCCAGCGATAATTCAGATAAACTGCCGCAACTGTTATCAGAAGAGCCAGTATCATTAAAACTGAAAGAATCCATTTTCGGAGTAAAGCTTTGCTACTGTTTTGAACCATACAAATTCTCAGTTATTCCCTAAGATAATCTTATTCCTCAACGTATTTATAGATTATCTGTTATGTCAGTACAATTTAAAAATATTGGCTGCGTTGCAAAAAGAATCTCTGCCAAATTGTCATTTTGCAGAAAAAATCATACTTTTGCAGCTAATTTAATAAAGAATGTTTGAGCGCCCAAT
>CAZGCG010000057.1:0-13425 GCA_964524205.1 uncultured Sphingobacterium sp.
TAACGTATGAATATCACTGAATGAATACGCTAAAAATCACCACCTTCCAGGCTTATCTTTTCTGGGAGAATATTGAAAAAAACCTTCAAAATCTCGGCTTGAGACTTTCCTCAATACGTGAAAAAACCGACCTCATTGTGCTCCCTGAAATGTTCAGCACCGGCTTTTCAATGAATCCGGAGCAACTTGCCGAGGAGATGGATGGTAAAACAATGAAGTGGATGCATCAGCAGGCAAAAAAGTTTGACTGCGTACTAACCGGCAGCATCATTGTTAAAGAGGATAAAAAATACCTTAACCGCCTGATCTGGATGCGTCCTGATGGCACTTATGAATATTATGACAAAAGGCACCTCTTCGGTTTAGGCGAGGAAGACAAACACTACTCTTCCGGAAATAAAAAACTCTTTGTTGAATTGCATGGATGGAAGATTTGTCCGATGATCTGTTATGATCTCCGCTTCCCTGTATGGCTTCGAAATGTAGATGAAGAATATGATATGCTTTTGATTGTAGCAAACTGGCCTGAACGCCGTTCTCTGCATTGGCGTACACTTATTCCTGCAAGAGCAATTGAGAATCAGGCTTTTGTTGTAGCTGTAAACCGGGTAGGACATGATGGCAATGAAATTTACCACTCCGGCGACTCCATGTGCATTGACCCTAATGGTAAAGTGATTTATTACAAACCTAATGATGAGGACCTTTACACCTTTTCAATAAACAAAGAAGATCTCACAGCCGCAAGGGAATCATTTCCATTCCTGAAAGATGCCGACAAGTTCAAATTAGATATAAAATAAGCAATCCTGAATTTTCAAACAAAAATATCCTTGCTAATCACTAAAGATGGAAATAAAACATCGTGAGAATGCCCATAAAGGCTCGTTTTACGTTGAAGAAAATAATACAGTACTTGCTGAGCTAAGCTATAGCTTTGCAGGACCAGATAAACTGATTTTGGATCAAACCAATGTTTCAGCTAAAATAAAAGCAAAGAACATTGGAAATAACCTGGTTGAGGCTGCTGTTAATTACTCAAAAGCAAAAAATATTAGAATTGTACCACTTTGTCCCTTTGCAAAAGATCTGATTGAAAATACACCGGAATTTCGGGAAGTACTTATCAAAAAAGATCTTGAATAATCTTTTATTTCATAATTTTTCATCCATAAGACGCTTCCTGCATTCTTCGAGCCTGGCTTTTTCAGATTCTGAAAGTTCAGGCAATTTCATATTCATTGCCTTAAAAGTATCTACAATGATCCTGCTGATCGCAATTCTGGTAAACCATTTTTTATCCGCAGGTATAACAAACCAGGGTGCATGATCTTCAGTGGTAGCTTTAATTGCCTCCTCATAAGCATTCATATACTGATCCCACTTTTCACGCTCATCAATGTCGGCTGATGAAAATTTCCAGTTTTTTAAGGGCTCATCAATCCTCTCAAGAAACCGCTTTTTTTGTTCCTCTTTTGAAACATTCAAAAAAAACTTTAAAATAACCGTTCCATTCCTGCTTATATGCTTTTCAAAGCTGCGGATACTCTCATAACGGCCTTTCCAGAATGCAGCATTAATATCTTTGACACTTTCAATTCCTGCAATCCCCTCATTAAGAACAAATTCCGGATGAACCTTACAAACCAGCACATTCTCATAATGAGAACGGTTGTGTATCCCGATTCTGCCCCGTTCAGGTAAAGCTTTGTTGTGGCGCCATATAAAATCATGATCAAGTTCCTCGGCACTGGGCTGTTTAAAACTATAAACCTGACAACCTTGTGGATTTAAGCCACTCATGGTATGTTCAATTGCACTATCCTTTCCTGCCGCATCCATCGCCTGAAAAATGATGAGCAAAGAATTTTTATTCAGGGCATACATTTCCTCTTGAAGTGCATCCATTTCTTCCCTGAGTTCATTTAGCAAATGAACTGCTTTCTCCTTTTTATAATCTCCTGAAAATCCGGGATTATGATCCTTCAGGCTAAATGGTTTGCCCTTTCCAATTCTGAACTGCTTAATTAAATCCTCCATATAAAAATCTTTGTAAGCAATTTAAAACATTTTTTATCCCTTTAACGTTATTTTGGCAGTATTTCGAAATTCTAAGAAATTTAACTCATATTAATGATGATTTCCTCATATTTACCATATGTTCAGAAGAATTAAAAACAAGCCTCTTCGTTATTTTGTAATAGCTTTTTACTTTATTATCCTATTTTTTTGTGCCCTGGAGCTTAACTTTTTATGGTTATTTGGCTATTCACCTTCGATAAAAGACATTAAAACCCCCAGTATAAATATTGTCTCGGAACTTTATACTGCCGATGGTAAACTAATAGGAAAATATTATAAAGAAAACCGCACACCGGTTGAATATGACAGTATTTCTCCGGCAGTAATTGATGCTTTGGTTGCTACAGAAGATGTGCGCTTTTATCAGCATAGTGGTATTGATGTACGGTCTTTGATTTCGAGTATGATCTCTACCGCCAGTGGCGACAGACGCGGTGCCAGCACAATTACCCAGCAGCTTGCAAAGAATCTTTACAGTACCCGGAACAGAAAATCACAGGGACTAATTAAATATATTCCACTGGTGAGAACAGTAATTTTTAAGTTAAAGGAATGGCTAACTGCCTACAAACTTGAAAACTTTTATTCAAAAAACGAGATTCTTACACTCTACCTCAATACAGTGCCATTTGGCAACAATACCTTTGGAATAAAGACTGCATCCAAACGTTATTTCAATAAAGAGGTGAACAGACTTCAGGTTGAGGAAGCCGCACTTCTTGTTGGGATGCTGAAAGCAACTACTACCTATAATCCGATCCGAAATCCTGAAAAGGCATTGGAAAGAAGGAATACAGTGCTCAGTCAGATGGAGAAATACGAATATCTGAATGCATCAGAGTTTAAAAAGTACAGTCAGCGGCCACTTAAACTAAACCCGGGAAGTCTGGATGAAGGTAGCGATGGCGGATCCTATTTAAGATCGGCAGTATCCAGATACCTTGAAAAATGGTGTGAGGATAATGGCTATGATCTGTATGGTGATGGTCTGAAAATATATACCACTATCGACTCCAGACTGCAGCGATATGCTGAAGAAGCTGTGAACAGTCATATGAAGTTATTGCAAAGAAGATTCGAGAATGTCTGGGGAAATGAAAACCCATGGCGCACATCAGACGGTAAAGAAATTCTTGATTTTCCGGAAAAAGCGGCACAAAGACTCCCCTATTATGATTTCCTGAAGAAAAGATTTAATAACAATCCAGATTCAATCAATTACTATTTGAACAGGACTAAAAAAATGAAGGTCTTTAACTGGGACGGAGAAAAAGAAGTACAATTCTCAACTATAGACTCCATTAAATATTATGCTAAAATCCTGAATACAGGGATGATGACCCTTGATCCTTTCAACGGACATATTAAAGTTTGGGTTGGTGGGATTAATAATAAATATTTCAAATATGACCATGTAAATCAGGCCAAAAGACAGGCCGGATCAACATTCAAACCCTTTGCATATCTGGCCGCACTCGAAGCCGGAATGAATCCCTGTGATAAATTTACAGATAAGGCGGTAAGGATTCCCTATTCTGTCAAAAAGGGGGAAACAGAGTACTGGGAACCCAAAAATGCAAATTATAGTTTCTCTGGCAGAGAGATGTCCTTACGCTGGGCTATGGGTAAGTCTGTCAATTCAATTACAGCTCAAATCACCGAAAAAGTTGGTGCTCAGAATGTAGTAAAATTTGCAAAAGCATGTGGAATTGAAAGTGATCTGAAGGCTGTTCCTTCGGTAAGTCTGGGCCCAAATGATGTCAGTGTTTTTGAAATGGTAAAAGCCTATGGCACTTTTCTGAACAAAGGAGTTAGAACAGAACCCATACTGGTAGAAAAAATTACAGATTCAGAAGGAAACCTGATAGAAGAGTTCAAGGCAGAACAAAAAAGAACCCTGACAGAAGAAATAGCATGGTTAATGATTTATATGCTAAGAGGAGGAATGGAAGAGCCCGAAGGAACCTCACAGGCACTTTGGGAATGGGATCTTTGGAAAAACAATAACCAGATAGGTGGTAAAACCGGTACATCCTCTGATTATGTTGATGGCTGGTATATGGGTGTTACTAAAGATCTGGTAACCGGAGTATGGGTTGGCTGTGATGAGCGAAGTGTTCATTTTAAAACATCCCAAACAGGTGAAGGATCAAGAACAGCCTTGCCAATCTTCGGAAAATTCATGGAAAAGGTTTATAAAGATGCTTCATTAGGGATAAAACCAGGCCCATTCCCTAAACCTGGAGTTGAAATCACAAGGGAATACCAATGTGAAACTGCTTATAGCCGGCCGGATACAAGCGCAATAGACTCAATATTGATTGATTCATTATATATTCCGTCAGAATCTCCGGACACAGCAGAAACCCCGAATTTAACTATCCGGAGCACCACAAGTCCTAAAGTTCAGGAGAACAGGGGCAATCAATCACAGGAAAACAAGCAGCCTGCAAACCCAAAAACAGAAACCCCGATTGAGGCGCAAAAAACCCGAAAAGAGATCAGAGAAGAACGCAGACAGAATAAAGCAAAGCAAAATAATTAAATTCTGATTTTCTGATCTGATATTTTGAAACTCTGGAAATCAAAATCATTAATTTTACGTAATTTAGAAAAAGTCCATTTCATTATATTGTATGAGAGAGCGTAGTATTTGCCAAAAAATGCCATCATTCTGGCTAATCATAATCTTATTTACTGCCATTTTTTTTAGTGCAGCCACTGATGTAAATGCACAATATTTTGGTCAGAATAAGGTCAGGTATAAAAATCTGAAGTTTAAAGTTTACGAAACCCCTCACTTTGACCTGTATTACTATCTAAAAAATGATAGTCTGGTTCAGCGTTTCGCAAAAGAGGCAGAGGTTTGGTATGAACTCCATCAACAGGTCTTCAGAGATACCTTTCTAAAGAAAAATCCATTTATTCTTTATTCAAACCATCCCGACTTTCAACAAACCACCGCATTAATGGGTGAAATTGGTGTTGGAACAGGTGGTGTTACTGAAGGAATGAAGAACAGGGTAATTATGCCTATTTCCCAATTAAATCATCAAACAAGACACGTTTTAGGTCATGAACTTGTGCATGCTTTTCAGTATCACTCCCTGATAGAAGGCGACTCAACTAATCTGGAGAATATTGGTAATTTGCCTTTATGGATGGTAGAGGGTATGGCAGAATATCTTTCGGTAGGTAAGCAGGATGCGTACACCTCCATGTGGATGCGAGATGCATACCTGAACAAGGATATCCCATCTTTGAGAGATCTGACCACATCTAATAAATACTTCCCATATCGTTACGGACAGGCATTCTGGTCTTACATAGGCTCCACATACGGTGATACAGTCATTGTTCCATTCTTCAAAGAAACTGCAAAATATGGCTATGAAATGGCTATCCGCAGAACTTTTGGATATGACGAAAGAACATTGTCCAGTCTTTGGAAGACCAGTGTAGAAAATACTTACAGACCATATCTTAAGGACACTGCCCAAACACCAATTGGAAAAAAGATAATTGATGATAAGAATGGTGGTGCAACGTATAACCTTGCTCCGGCAATATCACCGGATGGAAATTATGTTGCTTTCCTTTCAGAACGTGATCTCCTCAGTATCGATCTCTTTCTCGCTGATGCCAAAACCGGAAAAATCCTAAAAAAGCTATCGAGCAAGGCAAAAAGCGGACATATTGATGAATACAATTTTATAGAATCTGCAGGAGCATGGTCGCCTGATAGTAAAAAGTTTGCTTTCAGTGCATTTAGTGCAGGGGTAACTAAACTTCTGGTAGTCGATGTTTCCAGTGGTCGTGTTATTTCAACTGAAGGCATGGGTAGCGTCGAAGAGTTCAGTAACATTGCCTGGTCGCCAAATGGAAATGAGGTGGCTTTTACAGGATTGAAAGAAGGTCAGAATGACCTTTATCAATTCAACCTGAATACAAAGATTCTGACGCAATTAACAAATGATAAATATTCTGAGTATCATCCAAACTATTCAAGAGATGGTAAATCAATTGTATTCAGTACCGACCGTACAACATTTGACAAATCAGCCATAGGTGTGGATATTACAATGAACCTGGCTATAATTGATATCGCAAGCAAATCAATTAGCGATCTGCATGTTTTTGACGGAGCAAATAATCTTAATCCTCAATTTTCAGGCGATAATAAGAGTATCTTTTTTCTATCTAACCGAGATGGTTTCAGAAATCTGTACCGATACTCAATTGCAGAAAAAACTGTCGAGCAGTTAACAGATTATTTTACGGGAATTAGTGGCATTACCGAATACTCCCCTGCTTTGAGTGTTTCCAAAAATGATGACATTCTCTACTCCTATTACAGAGCACAGAAATACACTATTTATAATGCAAAAGCCACCGATTTTAAAGCAAAGGATGTTGGTGTTCAGGAATTAAACTTTGATGCAGCTGCTCTGCCTCCTGCAAAAAGTGTTGGTGTAAATATCATTAATGCCAACCTGAATAATTTTGAGCGCTTTGAAAGGATACCGAAAGATTCAATCCGGACCATCGCATATAAGCCAAAATTCAAACTCGATTATCTTTCAAGTAATGGTGTCGGAGCTTCTGTTGGAAGATTTGGAACAGGACTTTCCAGTGGTATACAGGGTGTTTTCAGTGATATTCTTGGAAGAAATCAGATCTTTGCAACAGCGGCTGTAAACGGAGAAATATATGATTTTGGAGGACAACTAGCCTATGTTAATCAGCAAAGCCGGATCAACTGGGGAGTGGTAGGTTCACATATTCCTTATGTTTCAGGACAAGTATCCGCCGCGGTAGAAAACCTTCCTGGTGTAGGGCAAACCTATATTGAAAATTATGACATCATTCGCACATTCGAAGATCAGTTTTCTGTATTTGCATCTTATCCCTTTTCAAGAAACCACCGTTTTGAAGCTGGAAGCGGTATTTCCAGGTACAGTTACCGCATAGACCGGTATAGTAATTATTACGATTATGGAAGTGGTTATCCGATTGGTAATGACAGGAAAAAACTCTCAAGAGATGATGCAGCAGCATTTTACGGTGTATTCTTTGATCCTTTTACCACAGTACAGTTAAATGCAGCCTTCGTAGGTGATAATTCATTCTCCGGAATGACCGGCCCTCTGGATGGTTTCCGCTATAGGCTTGGGATTGAAAATTACCAGGGCGACTATAAACTGAATGCAATAACTGCAGATGCAAGAAGATACGTCAGGTTAAAACCAATTACCCTTGCCGGTAGAATTTATACCTATACCCGTATAGGCCGTGATGAAAACAGACTTTATCAAATGTATGCAGGTTACGGTTATCTGATCCGGGGTTATGATGCCAATTCATTCTACAGGAACGGAACAGCATCTAATACTGGTCCGGGAGAATTTGATATCAATCAATTAGTTGGTTCACGAATTGCTGTAGCCAATTTTGAATTGCGGCTACCATTTACCGGACCCGAGAAACTGGCAGCGATTGAATCTAAATTTCTCTTTTCAGATCTGAACGTATTCTTTGACATGGGACTCGCCTATGATAATGATTCAAAAGTGGCATTCCGCTCATCCCCAAGAACTATTAACGGATACATGGAGCGGATTCCGGCTATGAGTGCTGGTGTATCACTTAGAGTCAATGTATTTGGATACTTCATCTTAGAGCCTTATTATGCGATACCTTTCCAAAGGAAAGATGTTAAAACTGGAATATTCGGGCTGACATTCGCGCCCGGATGGTAAAAACTTAAAAGCGGCCTCCAGGGCCGCTTTTTTTATTTAAGGAAAAACTATTTTAGATATAAACTCGTAATTGAAAACAGACATAAGATGAATTCAGCTTATGTAACTCACAATTAAAAATAAAAACGATGAAATCAATATTAAGTATTGCAGTACTGTTACTGTTTATAACAGTAACAGGCTGTGGACAAACAAATTCCAAAAGCAAATCCAATAGTACTACAGCCCTGACATTCCCGGTACAGAAATCTGAAGCAGAATGGAGAAAAGTACTTAGCCCAATTGCCTTCGAAGTAATGGTAAAACGCGGAACGGAGCCTCCATTTAGAAATGCTTATAATGACAATCACCAGAAAGGCATCTATGTCAGCGCTGCAACCGGCGAACCCTTATTCAGTTCGGATGATAAATTCGAATCAGGAAGTGGCTGGCCAAGCTTCACAAAAGCTATTAAAGCAGGAGTGATAACCGTGGTTACAGATAACAGTCATGGAATGGTTCGCGATGAAGTAATCGAAACCAAAACTGGTCTTCACCTTGGGCATGTATTTGATGACGGGCCAAAAGACAAAGGCGGAAAACGCTATTGCATGAACTCTGCAGCACTTAAATTCATCAAAAAGTAATCAGGAAAGATTTCTGACAGCAGTGTTCATCGTTTGGATACCTGAAACCAGAATCTGCTCAAAATCCAATCCAATGGTCAGGTCTATCCAATCCGGATTAACAGACCTGATCATTCTGTCTTTCTGAATACGCGTAAATTTGCTGATGAGTTTGAACCTTTCCATCGCAAGGGTTTCAGAACTTAATTCCTCAAAATAAACCAGCCTGGTTAATTGCTGTCCGGCATCAAAAAACAAATTTGGCATCTGTCTGTAAAAACTCATGGTTTTCATCAGGTCAGAACTCATCCCAACGTGGATACAACTGCGGTTACGGTCTGTAACTAAATAAACAAATTTTCTGGTCTTCATGGCTGGTTTAATTAGGATCGGCATATATTAAAATTTAAATTTTTAGTTCTGAAAATATTTACTAATTTTATGAGCATAAATTTACTAACAATTTTAGTATTTCCAAATTTATTTTAAAATGTCAAACATTTCTTCAAATCTGAAGTACCTCCGCAAGAAAAAAGGGCTTACACAGCAGCAATTTGCTGACACTCTTGAAATCAAACGCTCTCTAGTAGGAGCTTATGAAGAGGATCGGGCCGAACCTAAATATGAATTACTAAAAAAATTCGCGGAATTTTATGAACTTTCAATGGACGAACTCATCAATGATCGTATTGATGACCGTTGGAAACCTAAACCTAAAGGAGATCCCGCAAATATCAGAGTACTAAGTATTTCTGTAGACAGTCAGGACAGGGAAAATATCGAACTTGTTCCTGTAAAGGCGAGTGCAGGATATTTAAATGGCTACGGAGATCCTGAATACATCAGTGAATTACCTAAATTTCATTTACCTATGTTCCGTCAGGGGACTTACCGTGCATTTGAAATTAAGGGAGATTCGATGCTTCCGCTTCAATCAGGAACAATTGTGGTTGGAGAATATCTAAGCAACTGGAATGATGTAAAACCAGGAGATACTTATGTGGTAATAAGCAAAAATGATGGTATAGTATATAAAAGAATAGGCAACAGGGTAAAAGAAAATAAGACACTAAAGCTTATTTCTGATAATCCCGTGTATGAACCCTATTCAATTCAGTCGGATGAATTGCTTGAAATATGGAAAGCGAAGGCTTTTATCAGCACTAATTTTCCTGAACCTGCCCCTGAACCAACGCTTGAAACCCTGACTAACATGGTCTCTCAAATGCAGAAATCCATCTCAAACCTTGATAAAAACCGGAATTAACATATTTTAACATTTGCTTTTTAAACTATCTGTCAATAATATCATCTATCTGATTAAATAAACACATATAGATATGAAGAAGTTATTGATTATTACAGCCCTATTTGTCGGAGTTATTACTACCGGCTTTGCGCAGGATAGCACACAAAGAAAAAGACCTGTAGGCCCAGGTCCACACGGACAACGCTTTGCCAAGGAAATGAAAACTCCTGAAGAGCGTGCAAAAATGAGTGCTGATGCTTTGGAAAAAAGACTGAATCTTAGTCAGGAGCAAAAGGAGAAAGTTTATACTCTGAATCTCAAACGTGCTCAGAAAATGGAAAAACTTCATAAGTCTGAAATGGATCAGAGAAAATCTCAGATGGAAAAGCGCAAAGAAATCATGATGGAGTCTGAAAAGAAAATGAATAAGATTCTGAATGAGGAGCAGCGAAAAACGATGGAAGAAATGAAACAGAACGCTAAAGAAAGAATGAAACAAAGGTCGGAACACAGACCTGGCATGAGAAAAGGTTGATAATTCCTTGATTCATTTCTAATAAAAGCGGCCCAGTTCAGGCCGCTTTTATTATTTTTAACAAAAAAAATTGTGAAAGACATCAATACTTTCATTTCAGAAAGTCTGCAGCAGCGTATAAAGAACCATTCGCTGCGCACTTTAAAACCGGAAAATTCACTAATTGACTTTTGTTCAAACGATTACCTGGGTTTTTCGCGATCGGAAGAACTAAAAGCGCTATTTAAAGATGAATTAAAGAATTATCCTGAATATCAGTTGGGTTCTGGCGGTTCAAGGTTACTTGCCGGTAATCATAGTTTTACTGAAAAGCTGGAGAACCAAATTGCCATTTTTCACGATGCAGAAAGCGCACTGATTTATAGTTCAGGTTTTGATGCTAACATTGGTCTGTTTGCATCACTTCCCCAACGGGGTGATACCATTATTTCAGATGAATTTATCCATGCATCTATAATCGACGGAATCAGATTAAGCCATGCATCCCGCTTTGTATTCAGACATAATGACCTTTCCAGTCTGGAACAAAAATTAAACCTAGATAAAGGAAAGATATTTATTGTTGTTGAAAGTGTGTATTCGATGGATGGAGATGAAGCTCCACTGAAGGAAATAGTAAAACTTGCAAAACAATACAATGCTGCACTCATTGTTGACGAGGCCCATGCTCTAGGGATATTCGGAGATTCCGGCAGAGGGTTGGTACATAATCTGGGGCTTTGTAATGAGGTATTTGCAAGAACAATCACCTTTGGTAAAGCTTTGGGTATTCATGGTGCCGCAATACTGGGGAGTAGCCAGCTAAGATCCTATCTGATCAATTTTTCAAGGGCTTTCATTTATACTACTGCCGCACCATTCCTGAACCACCTCGCAATTCAATGCGCATATGTGTACCTCAAAAGCAGAGATCATCAATCAGATATTCATCAGCGAATAAAACTATTCCAACAAAGTATAAAATCAGAGACTAAACTGCTGTATAGCAGATCAGCCATCCAAATTATTGTCATTCCAGGTAACGATAAGGCCAGGGAAGCAGCCCGGCTCATACAACAGGAAGGATTTGATGTCAGAGCCATTCTTAGTCCGAGTGTTGCCAAAGGATCAGAACGACTGAGAATATGCCTGCACAACCATAATTCTACGACAGATATCAAAAACCTTTGTGAACTTTTAAACAACATACTTTGAGCAAACGTCCCATTTTTATAACAGGTATAGGCACCGGTGTAGGTAAAACTATCGTTTCCGCCGTTCTGGTTCAAAAACTACAAGCAGATTACTGGAAACCTATCCAGTCAGGTGATCTTGATAACAGCGATACAGCCCTTGTCAGAAGTCTGGTGTCAAACAAGACAACAGTATTCCACACTGAGGCATATCGGCTTACACAGCCCTTTTCTCCTCACAAATCAGCTGCATTAGATGGAATACGCATCGATCCGGAAAAAGTTATACTACCAAAAACAAATAATCTCTTGGTAATAGAAGGTGCAGGTGGATTAATGGTGCCTCTTAACGAGGATTATTTAATGATTGACCTGATAAAAAAACTGGATGCAGAAGTTATTCTGGTATCTCAAAACTATCTGGGGAGTATCAACCATACACTGATGTCGGCCGGGATTCTGAAAAGCAATGGCATTAAATTAAGCAGGCTTATATTTTCCGGGGGACAGGATCATTATTCTGAAGCAATCATCCGGAAGTATTTACAAATCGAAAGTTTGCACATACCTTATTTTGATGTACTGAATTCAGAAACAGTCTTATCTTTCTCAGAAAAAATGATCTGGTAAGAGGATCTTCAAATCTTTAAGAGAAATTCCCATATACAAAAAAAGGTCCTGAGTAAAACTCAGGACCTTTTTAATAGAATAAGCTCTAGAACTTAGAAACCAGGATTAGGCACTAAGCTTTTATTATTATCTAATTCACGTTGTGGGATTGGAAGAATAGTCTTCTGACCTCCATAAGCAGCCAATGGATTGGTTGCTCTAAGATTTTGCTTGTATCTAAGCATATCCATTCTTCTGAATCCTTCAAAAGCAAGTTCTTTTCTTCTTTCAAGAAGAATTGCATCAATCAAAGCTGCCTTAGTTGCAGGAACTTTGATACCAAGACCTGCTCTGTTTCTAAACCAGTTCAGAATATCAATTGCTTCTGCATTTGGTAAAGCATTAGACTGAGCCAAAGCCTCAGCAAGGTTCAGGTATACTTCAGTAATTCTGATTACCGGTGAGTTATCCGCATTGTTCACAGCATCAGGGAATTTAGATGTAAATGTACGACTAAGTGCATCTGCAGCTGTTCCTGTACGCTTTAATAAATAACGCTTGTCACCAGCTTCAGCTTCGTAAGCTGCCATTAAAGTAGCTGAGAAAGGAGCATCACCACGACCACCTAATGGTGCCGGAGTATAGAAAGATGCCCAACCTCCTGAACCTGTTCTTCCATTATCTGTAGCAGAATTCTGGATAGTGAACACATCTTCAGCGGTATTTTTATCATAAAAAGTATAATCAGTTGCCCGAGTGTAAGGACCTGTAATTGCAGCTCTAGCAGCTGTAATTGCATTTGCCCACTCTTCGCGGTAAAGATATAACCTTGACAATAATGCATTAGCTGCACCTTTTGTTGCACGACCTCTGGTATCTACACCAGTTGCATAACTTGCAGGTAATGCTGTTGCTGCTTCGGTAAGATCTTTTTTAATCTGATCATGAACCTCATTAACTGTTGCTCTTGCAGGGTAAGTAATAGTTCCTGTAAAATCATCAACAACCAAAGGTACCCCAGGATTAGTTCCTGTACTAACCTGAAAAGGTTGAGCATACATATTTACCAGTTGCAAATAAGCCAAAGCGCGTAAGAACTTAGCTTCTCCAACGAATTGGTTTTTATCAGCATCTGATAATCCTGATACTTTTGCAATATTGGCAATTACCTTATTAGCACGTGTAATAACACGATAATGCTCTTGCCAGATACCTGAAACGTTTCCATTAGTTGAAACGGTTGTAAAATCCCTAAGTTCCTGAAGAGTAGGGAATGAACCCACAAATTCAACGTTATCACCCATATACTCTTCAATCATTTGCGGCATTCCGCCGTAAAACTCTAGAGTCTGAGCAGTGCTGTATATACCTAATACGGCACTTCTTGCAGTAGAAGGACTACTGAAGATAGTCT
>CAZGCG010000058.1:0-13380 GCA_964524205.1 uncultured Sphingobacterium sp.
GTGAATGGGAAAGTGCAACATCTTTCAAGATCCCCCAGGACTGGCTTAGTGGTGTATATCTTGGAAAATTATCCTGCTCTACCCATCGTTATGAGAGTTACATCATTTTCATAGTTCGTGATGACCGAAAGGCAGATCTGATGTTTCAAACCAGTGATAATACCTGGCAGGCCTACAATAAATGGCCTGATACCTTTTCACTATATGATAGTGACCCACCTCAGCAATCCCTTAGTGGCAGAACATGGGTGAGTTATAACCGTCCTTATGCCAAATATCCCCAGGTAGTAGACCAGCCTTTGTCTCAGGGATCAGGTGAGTTTTTACTATGGGAATATTCATTATGTTTCTGGCTCGAACAGCAGGGTTATGACGTTACCTATTGCTCCAATATTGACACACATACAGATTCCTCAGGGCTCGGCCGTGTGAAATGTTTTCTTTCTGTAGGTCATGATGAATACTGGACTCTTCAGATGTTTGAAAATGTTAAAAAGGCTGTTGATCAGGGACTTAGTGCTGCATTTTTATCCGGAAATGCATTGATGTGGGTTATCGATCTTAAACCTGAGGTAGATGTCGATACCGAAAATCTCGATCCGGCTTCGGGCCTGAGTAAGGCAGGGGTAGGGCGTTTGCCTTTGAAACCTGACGCATCAGGAGCTCCTTACCGGACAATTCAACGCATCGGGCGTTTCGGTGGTTTTTCTGAGGCTGAAAAGAAACTTGGGATTATGGGTCCTTTTGCGAAGGATGACTGGCCAAACGAAAATACCCTGATTGGCGCGAGAACGGTGTATCCTTTTAATGGTTCTGCTGATTGGATTGTCACAAAGCCCGATCACTGGATTTTTGAGGGTACAGGGATGCGTAAGGGGGATAAAATACCCGGACTTGTGGGTTGGGAACATCATGGCGATCCGGCGAAAATTCCTGGTTTAGAGGTTGTTGCCGAAGGGACTACAACAAACGGTGCAGAACAAAAATCACATTATACTGCAACCGTATATCCCGGACCAAAGGGTAACTGGGTTTTTAATGCAGCAACGATCTATTGGTCATTTGGGCTTGCAGTCCCTCCGGGAGTAATTACTCCAAACTCCCACTTTGGCCGTCCGCATGGTGCTGACGAGCGGGTGCAGAAAATAACAGCTAATTTTTTGAAGCGATGTGGGATTTAAACTTTCTCAACAGTCATAAGATTGTATAATACAAGGAGTACATCAGAGATTATTTAATTTTTATTTAACAATTACCCATGAACTATTTTTCATTTAGCTTGAAAAACAAATACAAAAGCACAATAGGTTTTATTATAGTTTGTTTTACTGTTTTGTTTTTTATTGCCAGTAAAGAAAAGACAATTATTGCAACGGAGCTGGATGGCTTAAAAGTGCCTGATGGATTTTCTATCGAACGTGCGGTTGATCCTTCTATGCTATCATACCCAATGTTTGCCTCCTTCGATGGACAGGGCAGACTCTTTGTTTTCGAGTCGGATGGCAGTTCTCCTACTAATCAGGAAATGTTAAAAAAGCCGCCTTACCATATCCGCCTTCTGGAGGATTCGGACGGTGATGGTATTTTTGATAAGAGCAAGATATTTGCCGATTCCCTTACTTTTCCAAAGGGTGGGGTATTCTACAAAGGCAGTCTTTATGTAAGTTCATCTCCCGATTTGATACGCCTTACGGATACCGATAATGATGGTGTTGCTGATAAACGTGAAGTAATCCTTACCGGTTGGGTACTGAATTCGAATGCCGCTTTACTGGGCGGACCGTTTATGGGTCCGGATGGATGGATGTACCTCACTGATGCGAGACGGGGATTTGATATTACTACAAAAGAAGGCCAGAATCTTAAAGGAGGTTCTGCACGGATCTGGAGATGCAGGCCTGATGGTTCGGGTTTGGAAGCTATGGCTGGTGGTGGCTATGA
Source organism: uncultured Sphingobacterium sp. (assembly GCA_964524205.1). Lineage (GTDB taxonomy): Bacteria > Bacteroidota > Bacteroidia > Sphingobacteriales > Sphingobacteriaceae > Daejeonella. The sequence continues at coordinate 1,942 of CAZGCG010000058.1, forward strand.
TAATGCAATCGAATTAGCGTTTATGCCTTCGGGCGAAACGGTTGGAACAATGACCTATTTTGTGAATCCGGAAGGTGGGATGAGAGATGCATTGATGCATTGGGTTGAAGGTGGGGTATTTCCGAAATCAGGACCTGTTATCCAACAGGATAAATTTAAAATGACCGGCGATCTGATGCCCGTAATGACTAAAATGGCAAGGGTGGCTCCATCAGGTCTGATGCGTTACCGTGGATCTGCATTGGGTAAAGAATACAGTACCAATATTTTCAGTGCTGAATTTAATACCGGACGGATTATGCGTCATCAGGTAAGTGCTGAAGGTGCTTCATATAAAACTGTAGATGAGCCATTTATAACTTCAACGGTTCAGGATATTCATCTTACCGATGTGCTTGAGGATGCCGACGGAAGTATGCTTGTACTAAATACCGGTGGCTGGTTCATTTTAGGATGCCCATTGTCGAGAGTGGCTAAAATGGATGTCAATGGAGGCATATACCGGATCAGGAGAAATGGAACACCAAAAATTGCGGACCCATGGGGAAAGAAACTGAATCTCAAATCCATGCCTGTTCAGACTCTGGCGGCCACGATTAAAGATCCTCGCCTGGCAGTTCGTGATAATGTAATTGAAGGCCTGGTTGAAAAAGGAGAATCTGCTGTTTTGCCAATAAAGAATACCTTGCTGCGCTCTGAAAATGAAGAAATCCGTGCTTCCGGCGTATTTGCACTTTACCGGATCGGTACAGCCAATGCGATAAAAGAAGCACGTTTAGGTCTGAACGATGCCAGCATGGTTGTAAGAACCTCTGCTGCTCGTGTTCTGGGCCTTGCAAAAGATAAAGCCTCTATAGATAAACTGATGGAATTAGTGCAGAAAGACAAAGCTCCGGTTCGCCGGCAGGCAGCAACAGCTTTGGGGCAGATTGGAGATCAGCGTGCTGTAACCGCTCTTTTAAATGGGGCAGCAATAAATAAAGATCGTTTTGTAGACCATGCTATCATCTACTCACTGATTACACTCAAGAGTACTACACCTTTGATCGCTGCATTAAAGAGCCCATCTTCAAGTGTCAGAAAATCTGCGCTTATTGCGCTCGATCAAATGGATGGCTCTGTTTTAAGCAAAGAGCATCTGGTTCCTTTTTTAAATAGCAGCGATCCTGAATCACGGAAAACCGGAATTTGGGTTGCTTCCCACCGCCCTGAATGGTCGGATATTGTAATCAACTTCCTTAAAAATCGATTGGCTGTTACAAATCTTTCGGATGCTGATATTACGGCAGTTCGCGACCTGATGATCACCTTCAGTGAAAACAAGCCTTTACAACAGTTTTTGGCTGAGCAACTCGGAGATCAGGCAACATCGGCTGCAAGGCAGGCTTTATTAATTGACGTTATAACCCACTCTCCTGTTAAAGTTATTCCCGATATATGGGTTCAGCAATTAGGTAAATTACTGGATAATGGAAGTGTGGAAATTAAATCGCAGATCCTCGGACTTATTGAATCAAGAGGAATAAAGGTCTTGAATGAACAATTGAAAATGATTGTTCAGAATCCGGGTACTTCTTCCGACTTCAGACTGAAAGCCCTCAGCTCAAAACTACTTTCTGAACCAAATCTCTCTGATGGAGACTTTCAGATGGTGCTCAGTTATTTAGATAGTAAGAATGAATCGCCGATCAGACAAATGGCGGCTCGTTTGCTTGCAAAGGCAAAATTGAATGATAGTCAGCTTATTAAATTAGCGAAGGAGCAGGTTGCAAAAGCAGATGTTTTCCTATTGCCCAATCTGGTATCTGCTTTTGGAGCAGGAAAGAACGAAGAAGTCGGTGCTGCTCTTGTAGCTGCCCTGGGTAGTTCAGCAGATCGCTTAGACAATCTCTCAGAGCAGGATTTGAAGTCATTACTCAATAAATACCCTCAGTCAATCAAAACTTCTGCAGAACCTCTGATTGCAGCTTTGGCTGAACGGAATGCCGCCCGTCTGACAGAACTTCATGCAGTGGAAGCCCGCCTAACCAGGGGTGATGTAGCACAGGGTGCAAAACTATTCTTTGGAAAAGGAATCTGTTCTACATGCCATGCGGTAGCTAATAAAGGTGGAAAATTTGGACCCGATCTTACAAATATCGGGCAGATCCGCTCAAGCCATGATATCCTTGAGGCTATTATGTATCCCGGGGCGAGCTTTGCCAGGGAGTATGAAACAAGTAAGGTCATTACAAAATCGACTACCCATGTTGGTGTGATCAAAGAACAATTTCCGGATGCAATTACAGTTGAAATCGGGCCGGGCATAATTGTACGTGTTCAGCGTGCTGAAATTACAGGAATTGAACCGATGAGCGTATCGATGATGCCACCGGGACTTGATAAACAATTAACATCAGAAGAACTATCAGATCTGATGGCATACCTAAACTCGCTTCCCGACGGATTGGGAACGATCAGAGCTAAGAATTAAATAATTGATTAACCTTATATACAAAATGAAGACAACACATCTGCTTTCTGTTGCCATGATTTCTGCCCTGATAATATCGGGTGGCTGCAGCACCGTAAAAACAAATTCAAGTCAGGTAAAAACTGACCAATCAAAAGCCATCAGTTTATTTAATGGCAAAGATCTTACAGGCTGGTATAAATTTGTTAAAGGCCGTGGAACCGGCATTGACCCCAAACAGGTATTTACTGTTAGTGATGGTTTAATTAAAATCTCCGGTGAAGAGTATGGCTGTATTACTACCAATGAGGAGTACAGCGACTATAAACTGATCGTTGAATTCAAATGGGGACCGAGAACTTTTGCACCCCGGGTAGATAGGGCTAGAGACAATGGAATATTGTTGCACTCAACCGGTGCGGATGGTGGTTACTCAGGAACCTGGATGTATTCTATTGAATGTCAGATTATTGAAGGCGGTACCGGAGATTTCCTTGTAGTAGGAGATGGTACTGATAAATTCTCTCTGACAAGTAATGTTGCTCCTAAAAAACCAGGGGGTGGTAATGTTTACATGCCTGGCGGACAGCCTTTGACCATCAATGGTGGCCGGATCGATTGGTTCGCACGTGATCCTAACTGGAAAGATGTTCTGGGCTTCAGGGGTGAGAAGGATGTTGAAAAGGAAGTAGGCAAATGGAACAGAATTGAATGTATCGCTGATGGAGATAATCTGACTGTTTACCTTAATGGCGTATTGGTAAATCAGGCTTATCGTGTAAAACCGAGCAGGGGAAAGATTCAGATTCAGTCTGAGGGAGCAGAAATGTTTGTCAGAAAGGTTGAAGTTATTCCTTTAGCTGCGAAATAGATTAATTTAATTCTTAAATTCAATTTAGAAACTCAAAACAAAATAAAATGAATCTTTCAAATAAACTCAGGTCTCTCATTTTGCTCGCATTGATTCTTCCGGCGCTGGTATCATTTAAGGAAGATCCAAAACGGACGGAAAATAAGGCAGAAATGCTGCAAAAAGAGGGCTTCGTGCCTTTATTTAACGGAAAAGATCTGAAAGGCTGGAAAGGCCTGGTTGGAGATCCAATAAAGAGGTCGAAGATGGATGCTAAAACTCTCGCTGAAGCGCAAAAAAAGGCTGATGCAGAAATGCGTGACAGTTGGAAAGTGGTGAATGGAGAATTGCAGTTTACCGGCCATGGAAACAATATTACCACAGTTAAGAAATATGCTGATTTCGAAATGCTGGTCGACTGGAAAATTATTAATAATGGTACTCTGGACGGGGATGCTGGTATTTACCTGAGAGGTACTCCTCAGGTACAAATATGGGATAATGCGAATTTAAAAGTTGGGGCCCAGGTTGGTTCAGGTGGCTTATACAATAATAAAGAGAATGAAAGTAAGCCTCTCCAGGTAGCCGACAAAAAACTGGATGAGTGGAATACCTTCCGTATTATAATGAAAGCTGACCGGGTTACGGTTTACCTTAACGATGTACTTGTAACTGATAATGTGATACTCGAAAATTACTGGGACAGGAGTTTGCCAATATTTGCAGAAGAACAAATAGAATTACAGGCACATGGCTCACCAATAGCCTACAGGAATATCTACATCAAAGAGCTTCCACGCGTAAAACCATTCCAGCTTAGTGCGCAGGAAAAAAAGGAAGGTTATAAGGTATTGTTTGATGGAACCAATATGCATAGCTGGATAGGAAATACCAGGGATTATATTACCGAAAATGGCAATATGGCTGTCATCCCGAAACCGGGCAAAAGTACCCTGGGTAATAACTTATTCTCAAGGGAAGAATTCAGTGATTTTGTATTGCGCTTTGAGTTTCAACTGACTCCTGGTGCGAACAATGGTTTAGGGATCCGCTCTCCTATAACCGGCGATGCAGCTTATGAAGGAATGGAATTGCAAATACTGGATAATGATGCTCCTGTTTATAAGGATTTGAAAGTGTATCAGTATCACGGTTCGATCTATGGTACTATACCTGCAAAAAGAGGCTATCTGAAACCTGTGGGTGAATGGAACTATCAGGAGGTAAATGTTCAGGGACCAAAGATCAAGGTCATCTTAAATGGTACGGTAATACTTGATGCAGATATAACTGATGCCAGGAAGAATGGTGCTGCCGATGGACTGAAACATCCCGGCTTATTACGTGACAGCGGTCATATCGGTTTTCTTGGGCATGGAAATCCGTTGAAATTCAGGAATATCAGGATTAAGGATTTGAGTGGGAAATAGGAAATAGGAAATAGGGAATTGAGAGTGGAGAATTGAGAGTGGGCTTGGAATTTGAGAAAGCGGCAATAATTTGAGTATTGGCTTTAAATTGTTAGCCCATATCTCACAGCTCGTAGCCCAAAGCAAAAATTACGATTGCTGAACTTAAAATAGTTATCATAAAGTATAATACTTAGTTTATGAAATTGAATTCAACCCGCAGGGATTTTATCAGGAAAACAAGCATTGCCGGTATGGGAATGTTGATGTTACCCGGAATGTTGCGCAAAGTAGCAGCCAGTGATCGTCTGCGAGTCGCCCATATTGGTCTGGGTGGAATGGGCAATGCACATATGAAATGGTTTGCTGGTATTCCGGAAGTCGAAATAGTGGCATTATGTGATGTGGATCAGCTTCATTTAGATTCCACGATGAAAACCCTTGATTCGCTTCGTCCGGGACATAAAGCACAGGCTTACAAAGATTTCAGACATATATTGGATCGTAAGGATATTGATGCGATAAGCTGTGCCACTCCGGATCATTGGCATAGTCAGATTGCAACGCTGGCATTTAAGGCCGGTAAAGATGTGTATGGTGAAAAGCCTCTTTCTTATGATGTTAAAGGAGGCGAAGAAATGCTTAAAAATTTAAAGCGTTACGATCGGATTTTCCAATTGGGTACCCAGATTCATGCCGGCGATAATTATCATCGTGTGGTGGAACTTGTTCGTTCGGGAATCCTGGGTAAAATTCATACCGTTCGTTTATGGAAAACCGGTGTTCCTCCCGATTTTGGTCCTGCTGCCTACCAGCCGGTTCCAAATAATTTAGATTGGGATATGTGGCTTGGCCCGGCTCCTGTATCTGAATATGATCCTCAACGCTGTCATTTTAACTGGCGTTATTTTTCTGACTATGGACATGGTGTATTCGGTGATTTCTGGTCGCATATCGCAGATGTTGCTTATTGGGCACTCCAACCTCAGGGCTTAAAAAGCATCCATGCCAGAGGCGAGCAAAATACCGGTATTTCCAATGTTCAGCGCTGGATTGATGTGGATTATGAGTATGAAGATTTAAATGTTTACTGGACGAGCACGGTTCCAAATGTTCCGGGAGCTGCCACCCGTTCTAATATTGGGGCTTATTTTGAGGGAGATAAGGGTACCTTGATTTGCGATTATAATACCCATGAGGTTCGGATAGGAGGTGAGCTTGTACCTGATCTGACTCATGTTCCGATCACAATTGAACGTTCACCGAGTCATCAGCAGAATTTTGTGAATGCAGTTAAATCGCGTACACAACCGGAGTCTAATCTGGAATATGCCCGTAAACTAACATTGCCTATGCACCTCGGACTAATATCCTATAAATCAGGCAGAAAGCTGGAATGGAATGAAAATAGGGAGCGGTTTGTCCATGACAGAGAAGCAAATCAGCTATTATCCAGGGAAAATCGGAAGGAATGGGATTTGACTTAAGGTGTTTGGGGGATGTTGAGAATAGCGAGGTTGTGGCTTTCGAAATAAGCAATTTCATATTCGATTTTTGATAGCAAGTTCTATTTGACATACTTTCAACATTATCTGAATAGTTTTAAATATCGCTCAAATGCAAATATTCTATTTCGTTTAAACCCGGTAAGTTCAATTAATATTTCAAGTCTGACAAAATCATTCAATAGCCTTGAAGTAGTAGGAATGCTTGTATTTAAGGCACTTGCTATACTTTGCATATCGGTAATGGGTTGGCTGTATAAATATTGTAACATGTTCCTGGCGATCATTTGCTTTTTGCCAAGGGTTATAATTTTAGTTTCAAGAGAAGTTCTCAATGAAATTATGTCTTTAAATGTTTGAATAGAACTTTCGGCTGTAACTCTTATTCCCTCTAAAAAAAATTTGAGCCATTGCGCCAAATCATTTTTGGATCTTACTATTGTTAGGTTATCGTAATAATGTTCTTTATTTTTTTCAAAAAAATCAGACAAGTATAGAGTAGGTTTTACCAATAATCCGGTGCTAACCAAGTATAGGGTAATTAATAGCCTACCAATTCTACCATTGCCATCCAAAAATGGATGTATGGTTTCGAATTGATAATGCAAAATTCCTATTTTAATTAAATGAGGAATATTGTTGTTTTCGTTATGAATAAATTTCTCCAGATCGGACATAAGTTCTATTACGCCATCCTGATGTGGAGGGATAAATTTTGCATCGGCAAGACTGCTGCCGCCAATCCAGTTTTGACTGACACGAAATTTTCCTGGTTGCCTGTGCTTACCCCTTACACCTTGTAGTATTATTTTGTGTGTGTTTTTTAACAGTCTGTTGCTAAGAGGCAGTTTATTTAGTTCGTTTATAGCTGCATTCATTGCTTGCACATAGTTTTGTACTTCTTGCCAATCGTCTCTTTTTTCGGGGTTTATATATTCTTGTTTTTGTACAGCCTCGTCTATGTTGGTTTGTGTACCTTCAATGCGGCTACTCTTGGTACCTTCTTTCAGCACATGCATTTTTATAAAAAAATCCACATCTGGAATTAATTGACTGAAAGCATTTAATTCACCCAGTTTTTGGTCGGCTTGGCTTAACAACAATGCCACAGCATCATTATCTAAATGCCACTCTTTATCAATTAGAGTGGGCTCAAAGCTCTGGTATTGTATCCTTTGGATTAATTTCCCTGATTTAAAACTGCTTATGCTCATTGATTTTACTTCTGATTCCAAGTGTAAATATAGAATTCTATATTTACACTTAATTGATTTAGTGAAATTATAGGTTTTTGTATTTTCAGTTTTATCCTATTATTCAGGAAGAGAGGAGACGTCTTTTATTGACAATCTATAGAAATGGCAGGCATATTTTATTAGACTTAAGGCAAATTTTTTGCAGAATCAGATCATGCTTTACAGGCTTTTCCACTCCCCACTTTCAGAACTCTTAAACACCCCCTCAATCACCAGCATATTATTAAGCGCATCTTCAAGAGGAGTGGGAACCTCTGTATTGTCAAGAATCGCTTTTGAGAAGAGATCTCCCTGAATCGTATACTGATCACAGATATCAAAGGTAATTTCCTCCGTTTTTTCTGAGCTATGAAGCCATAATCTGGTCGGTTTATCCGGCGGGGCATTAAAAGGAATTTCTATTTCAATGCCACCGGCATCCCCAAAAATATTGACCCTTTGGAAAGGCATTATTTGAGTGGAGCAGGTAAAAGTTGAAGTGCCGCTTGAAAAATCTAGTATTCCCGAGGCCATTCGGTCTGTTTTAAATTTCGGATCGAACTCAACTAGTCCGTTAACCCGTTTGGGTTCTTCAGCAAAAATATACCTTGACAGGGAAATGCAATAACAACCAATATCCATCAGACCGCCTCCTCCAAAATCCGGGTTGTGACGTATGTTAGTTGGGTCGGTATTATAATATGAGAAGAAGGTTTGAATAGATTTCAGCTTGCCGATGGCTCCCTCTTCAACCAGCTTTTTTGCTTTTTGCCATTGGGGGTGATGCCGGTACATAAAGGCCTCCATAATTTTCAGTTCTGGATTTCCTTTTGATGCTAATATTAAACTCTCAGCCTCTTTACTGGAAAGCCCGACAGGTTTTTCCAGCAGCACATGCTTTCCGGCCTTCATAGCCTTTATTGCCCATTCCACATGCAAATGGTTGGGTAAAGGAATATAGACTGCGTCAATCTCAGCATCAGACAATAGCTCCTCGTATGAACCGTAAGCCTTTGGAATTTCAAGCAAAGCCGCTACTCTCTTTGCCTCGTTCAAATCCCGGGAGGAAATAGCAGTAACTTCACAGTATTTACCCTGCTGCATAGCGGGAATAACTTTTACTACTCCGATCTTTGCAGTGCTAAGTATACCCCAGCGAATTTTAGTTTTCAATTACGAATTATTAATTACGAATTACGAATTACGGATTCCCTATTTCCCACCCGATAGCTATCGGGTTCCTATTCCCTTCTCAACTTTCTTAGGCTCCCTGAAGAAAATAACAAAGACTACAAGTACAGCAACAGATCCCCATGCCGGGTAGATCCATATACTGCTCCAGTCATGGGCTATATTTCCAATTGGCTGAGCAAGAGTGTTGGCTTGCTGAGAAATTCCTGCCAGGTTTGTCCCAACAAAGGCTCCTACACCCCAAAGTATGAAGGCAATTAGTCCCTGAGCGGCACCGCGCATCCTTTCATTGGCTTCCTCATCAACATAAAGTTGTCCTGCAATGAATAGAAAGTCATAACAAACTCCATGTAGTAATATTGCAGCAAAGACCATCATGGTTTGCATTGAAACTGAGTCAACACTTCCTGCTAAAAGGAAATACCGTGCTGCCCATGCCAGAATACCGATGAAGATGGTCTTTTTATAACCCAATCTGCTTAGCATTACTGGCAGCAGAATCAGGAATAAAACGTCCGAAACCTGAGCTAATGACATTTTAGCGGCACTAAACTCCCATCCCAACTCAGTCACATACTGATTCATGTTCACAAAATAAAAATAGAGTGGGATACAGATCAGGAACATACATAAGATGAATATGGCGAAGGATGGCTTTTTAAGTAGAGCCAATGCATCAAGCCCTAAAATTTCACTCATACTCACATCTTTGCCGGTCTTCATTGGAGGAGTGTGTGGTAAAGTGAGAGAGAATAGCCCGAAAATAATTGAAGTTGTTCCGGCAACATAAAACTGAACTGCCGACTGCTCACCTTTGAAAACCACACTAAGGGTTATACCTGCAGCGATCCAGCCGATTGACGAAAGAGTTTTAACTAATGGAAAATCTCGCTTTTGGTTATCCAGATGACGAAGGGAAAGGGAATTCCCCAGAGCCAGGGTAGGAACAAAAGTACAGCAATAAATAATCAGCATCGGATAGAACGAGCTGAATGTTGTCATCATCGGAAGAGCGAATAACATTAAACCGCCTGTAATTCCAAGGAATGCCAGAAGTTTCTCAGATGCAAAATAGCGGTCAGCAAGTAATCCAACCAGGAATGGGGCAATCATAGCACCAATGGCAAAAGCACCATAAGCTAGTCCAATTTGTGCTCCTTCAAATTGAAGTGTCTTGCTAAGGTATGTTCCCATACTGACATACCAGGAGCCCCAGATGAAATATTGGAGAAACATAAATACTGCTAGTTTAGTTTTGAGTTGTGCTTGCATGGCTTTTTTTTATTTTGATGTTTAAGGTATGATTTTCTTTAAAGGGAAATTAATTACAAATTAATATTCAGCTAACTAAAATAACATTTATCATTAAACTTAAAGACATTATAAAATCTAACTGATAAATTTATTCCTGATTAATAATTATTGAATAAAAGCCTTTTTCTTAATCAGGAATTTTCAATAATAAAGTATTATCCTCTCGACTATTTATCAAAACTATCTTACCTGAGGGCATTTTTCTGCTACTTTTATTTACAATTGTGATACTATTTTCTATAAATTCAATTTCTATTGATTTTATAGTTTAAATTAGTTTAGGTCATTTAACAGATTTTATCATGAAAGCTTTACAGTATCACATCCCTTTAGAGTTAGATAAATCGTTCATAATTTTCAAGGAAGAAGGACCGTTTTTTCCTTGTCCCTGGCATTATCACTCTGAATATGAATTGGTCTTAGTCAATAAAAGTACCGGTGTCCGTCAGGTTGGAGATCATATCGGATATTTTATGGAAGGTGATCTCGTATTAATGGGGCCATCACTCCCGCACCTATGGACCAATGATCCTCAATATTTTAAAGGGAAGGCTAATTTAACTGCCGAGGCAACTGTTATACATTTCGTCGATAATTTTTTGGGAAAAGAATTTTATAACCTCCCCGAAATTGAGCCTATTAACAACCTTTTAAGACTATCTAAACATGGGATGGTCATAAGAGGAAATACAAGGGACAAAATTGCTGCTTTAATGCAGGATATGCAGACAATGAGTGGAATCCAACGACTTGCTTCCTTACTTACAATCTTTGATATTCTTTGTGCCAGTAATGAGTATGAACTTCTGGCAAGCCCCGGCTATTTGAAACACGGGCTTTTGGATTGTTCGGATAAGTTCAGTAAGGTCAATGCCTATATCCTGAGAAATTTTGATCACGATATAACCCTAAATGAAGTTGCATCTGTTGCGAATATGGCAGTCAGTACTTTCTGCAACTATTTCAAGGAACATTACAGGGTTACTTTTGTAGAGTATTTGAATAAGGTAAGAGTTGGACATGCCTGCAAGTTATTAGGCGAATTGGATGAGAATGTGGTTGAAATTGCCTACAAATGTGGCTTTAATAACCTGGCCAATTTTAATAGACAATTCAGGAAAATAAAGAATATGACACCAAGTGAATATCGAAGGACATCAAATGTCAATGTCCCTCAGGTTGGAAGTACAGGCAGATGGCTGGTGATATCTAATAGAACGGCGGTTGAGTGTGCGTGAGGTGGGGAATAGGGAATAGGGAATAGGACTGATACTGCTCATTTGACAATCAGGATTAATTCCAGATAACTGTTAACAGATAACTCTTCTAGTATCAAGAACCAGGAACCATGAATCAAGACAAATAGTTACTCATTTGACGTTTAGTAGTATTTCTCCAACAACCAACAACTAACCAACCAATTTATCTTTCTCTTTCCACTGCGTACTGAATGATTTTTCAGCCACCTTTGGAAGTTCACGAT
>CAZGCG010000059.1:0-13363 GCA_964524205.1 uncultured Sphingobacterium sp.
GATCAATCCACTCCACACGGTATATTGATTATTCCAGTCGAAAGAAAAATCTATCGCATTTGTCCGGCCCATTTTACCGGCAATCTGTAAGGCTTTTCCAAATCCCACACTTTCCGGAAGCATTTTTACAACCAGAATTCCTGCTATCAAAATCCCTGAAAATATGACCGCCATTTGCAGCATTTGGGTATAGGAAACCGCTTTGGTTCCCCCATAAACCGTATAGCTGATTACAAGTCCGCCGATAAACAGCGTAGTAATGGTGGTGTCAATATTTAGAATTGTTGAAAGTATAATTGATGGCGCATAAATGGTGATTCCGGTTGATAGTCCGCGCTGTATCAGGAATAAAAAGGCAGTTAAAGCCCTTGTTTTAAGATCAAATCGATTTTCAAGGAATTCGTATGCGGTATAAACCTTGAGTTTATGAAAAATGGGGACAAAGGTGATACAGAGTACTATCATGGCCAGCGGAAGGCCGAAGTAAAACTGGACAAATGCCATTCCCGACGAGAATGCAAGTCCGGGAGCCGAAAGAAAAGTGATTGCGCTGGCCTGGGTGGCCATGACCGAAAGCGTTACACTATACCAGGGAAAAGCGTGATTTCCAAGCAGATAGCCTTCAATATTTTCAGTCCCCCTACTCTTGTAAATGCCATATACGACAATTATGAGGAGGGTAGTAAACAGTACTATCCAATCAATCCCGCTCATTCAAACGTTTTAGTGAACAGATAAAACAAGACAATAAGAAGTACCAGCCATACAATCAAAAGATAGTAGAACTGGTTCCATGTCTTTACAAAAGGTGGAAGATCCTGATCAGGCTTCTTCTCCATGTTGAACAACATTGGCCCAGAAGCCCGCGGTAAGAAGACCCAATATTGCTCCCAACACCATGTAGCCAAATGATCCTGTTACCACACAGGCAGTAAGGATACCACATAATACGGCCGGAACGATGTAATAAGCGCTATTAGTTTTTGCAGAGTTTTCAGTTTTCATCTTTATTATTCTTTTTGTTTTGTGATCAAATTTACAAATAATCTGTATGCACCGGGTATTCCGGCAGGTAATTCCCTGAAAAAAACAAGGGAGGTATATACAAATCTTCCCTTGCCATAATCAGCTACCAGTAGTGAACCGTCTTTTGGTGTTTCTCCCGGATCGTTCATGCTTAATATGCGGCTGTATTTTGGATCAGCATCCGAAAGGAAATACAAGCCTCTTTCCTGAATCCATCCTTCAAAATCTTTAGTTGTAATCTTATTCGGATAGTTCAAAACAGGATGATCCTTTTCAAGAAACCTTACACCCGCATTCTCATCAGTTACCCTGTCGCGGGTTATTTTAAATGGATACGGGCCAATATTCTGTACAAGTAATGGGTTATTGACATTGTATTGAATCAGTAAAGTTCCCCCTTTAATTACATATTCCATCAGTTTAGGCTGCATAAGGGCTAATCTTTCATTGACATTATAAGCCCTCACCCCGGTGATGATTGCATCGTATTGTGAAAGATCAGTATTCATTATCTCACTTTCGGATAGGGTACTAACCTGATAACCAATTTGTTGTAAGGATTCAGGGATCAGATCACCCGCTCCTGCAATATATCCGATCTTTTTACCACCGGTTTTAAGTTCAACCCGTTCAATTTTTGCTTCGGCGAGCGGAAAAAGATTTTGAATTGGAATATGATCATAATCTATGATTCGATGAGCCCTGTTATAGCTCTGTCCACCCGACTGAATATTAAGTGTGAATTTGCCGGATTCAGCCTGCTCGTCGGGGCTGATTGTAAACTGAACTGTTTTTTCATCTCCTTTTTTCGGAAGATTAAACTCCATTTTCTGGGGTTCAATTTTCCATCCGGAGGGAACCTGTGGAATCAGGCTTCCCATAGTTTTATCGCGAAAGCTTTTTAGTAGAACCTGTATAGTTTTAGAGGTATTTCCTGAAAAGACATAAGCTTTATCTGCGATACTTGCTGTAACTACGGGAGCAACGATCAATGGTTGATATACCTCACCCCTTACCTGATCGGTATATTTAAAAACCGCCGGACGCTGATATGAAATTTCCTGATCTGAAATCCTGAAAATGAAGCCAATTGTGGCTGCAGAAGGCTTCTCAGGATACCCAATTAATTGCTGATCATCGATTTTGAACATACCCATCGGATGACTTTCGAACAGCCAGTAAGGCTCTGTGATCTCTTTTGCCAATGCACTGCCTTGAATGCTTTTTGATACTCCTTCTTTAAGATCAAAATCCTGTTTTTGTCCGTTTATGCTCAGTAATTTAACAGGGATTTTGGACTGAAGTACAATGTCAGAACGAAGCCGGATACTATCTCCCAGCGCCTGTACGGCCTGTAAAGTATAGGACTCAAACCAAAGTCCTGCGGCAGCAGCGATCAGATCTTTAACCTCTTTGGATTTTTGTTCCTTCCAGTAACCTTCGGGTAATCTATCAATTGCTTTGAGGATATCGATTAATGCCGGAACGGAGGCTGAAGGTTCATCAGTTTTAAAATTCTGATCCGCGGCACTTATCATCCTCCCGATTTCTTCACCTCCCGGGATGCGGTTCCATTGAGAGTTTATCCCTTCAAAAATGTCATTTTTTGATAAAATACCTGCTGTATGAATAAAATATTCTACAGCTTGTCCGCGCTGTCTGGCACTTCCAAAACCCTGACTTTTATGATGGGTACGGCTCTCGGCGGCGATTTCGCCATAGCCTTTACCGAGCAAAGGATTAAAAATACCAACATCCAGTTTTAACTGATCTTCGGCCGTTGTATTTAATGAACCAAAATTATAGGTATTCCAAACTATTCGTCCGGCTTGCCAGGCATTAACATATTTTAGTTGTTCAGGAAAACGTTTTGGATCGGCTGCCGCGATAAATGCTTCGCGGGCGATAATTGCAGATGTGGCATGCTGACCATGTCCGGCTCGTTCATCTTCAGGGAATCGGGTGATGATGACATCAGGCCTGAACTTCCTGATTACCCAAACCGCATCGGCAAGGACTTGTTCCTTATCCCAGATCCGGAAGGTTTCATCCGAATTTTTTGAGAACCCGAAATCGATTGCCCTCGAGAAGAATTGTTCAGCACCATCAGTGCGTCTGGCTGCAAGCAATTCCTGGGTACGTATGAGTCCTAATAATTCAGATTGCTCATTTCCGATCAGGTTTTGGCCTCCGTCACCTCTGGTGAGCGATAAATAACCGGTTCTGAATTTCTTTTCCTTAGCAAGAAAAGCCAGTAAACGGGTGTTTTCATCATCCGGATGCGCCGCAATATATAAAGCAGAACCCAGGGTATTTAATTTTTTGAGTCCGAGTTTAATTTCTGATGAATTGAGCTGGATGGAGCTTTGCCCGGAAACAAAAAGAGGAAAGAAGAGAAAGAGGCTAAACCCTATTTGACGAAATTTCATAGTTTACGATCCATAATATCCGAAAATATGGAAAAAACCATGCCTGAAGGTGATGACACAAAAAATTTACCTTTAATAGGTAAGATTCTATTTGAGAGGTTCCGGCTTTCCTTGATCCGATAATTATCGGATGACACGTTTTTGGGGATTGTGGAGATTCCAGTATTACATTGATCGGGCATAGTAAGATATATTGCCGGGGGGTCTCGCCTTCGCGAGATCCGATAGCTATCGGATGACAAGCTTTGCTGGGGGTGAGGAGATTCCAGCCTTCGCTGGAATCTTAATGCGGAAGTATTTTGTTTACAATCAAATTGAAAAACTGAACCATAAAGGCAGAAGCTTACCGAGGATTGGTTTGTTAAATCCGATTCCGGCGAAGGCCGGAATCTCCTTGTCTCTCTCACCCGAATTGTCATCCGATAATTATCGGATCCCGCGTAGGCGGGAACCTCCCGATCCTTAAATAAGGATATTTGGCTGAAGCCCCCTTCAATTGACTAAACTCCCGGATTACTTAATTGAATGTAAAGGGTATAAATGAAAAAAACGGTCAGATATAGAATATCTGACCGTTTCCCCAAAAATTACAATTAAAAACTTGTAGATCCTTAAAGCTCTTTAGCACCTTTCAGAGTGCAATCACTGCATGTCTGAAATGTGTTTTTACTTTCGTAAGACAAATAGCCTTAAGGTTGATTAACCTTTATTTTATAAAATTACACTTTTTCATTATTTTTCTAAAATAAGTTTTCCACATTTTTTATAAATAAAAATTGCGAAAATCGTTCATTTAGAGGGTTTTAGCTATCTGTGCCGATTATTTGAGTGTTTTTTCAAATAATTTCAGAATCCGTTTATACTCATCAGTCCAGCTCGAAGGCTCCAAAAAGCCATGGTCTTCAACCGGATAAACCGCAAGTTCCCAGTTCTCTTTTTTAAGTTCAATAAGCCTTTGTGATAATCGGATAATATCCTGAAAATGAACATTCACATCTACCATTCCATGAGCCATCAGCAAATTACCTTTTAAACCTTCGGCAAAATAGATCGGAGAACTTCTTTTGTAAGCAATTTCATCATTGGCAGGTTCATTCAGGATGTTTGCTGTATAACCATGATTGTAATGTGCCCAGTCGGTTACAGAGCGAAGTGCAGCACCCGATTTAAATACATCCGGTTCATTGAATAAGCCCATCAATGTCATGAAACCTCCATATGAGCCTCCATAAATACCGACATTTTTAGGATTAACACCATATTTATCAATGAGCAATTTAACCCCATCGACATTATCGCTCAGATCCTTCCCGCCCATATGACGATAAATTCCTGTTCGGTGATCCCGGCCATAGCCTGAGCTAGCTGTATAATCGATATCGATTACCGTGTATCCCAAATCAACAAGCAGATTATTGAACATATATTCCCTGAAATACTGACTCCACCAATAATGCACATTCTGCAAATATCCTGCACCATGAACAAATACCACAGCCGGTTTGGAAGGAGCAGGGTTTTCTGGTTTGTAAACTCTGGCATACACATCTGATCCGTGGCGGTTTTTGAAGCTCAGGACCTCAGGTTCCCGCCATTTATAGGAATCAAATTCAGCGCTGCTGGAGCTGGTGATCTTCTCTGCTTTTGCCCCTGCTTTGTTCTCCTGAAGGTATAATTCCCATGGTTTGTTTGAAGTAGAATGGCGGATAGCCAGCCATTTTTCATCTGGAGAAAGACTTACTTCATTACCTCCTCTCATAGAAGTGAGTTTAACAAATGTTCCACCTATAACAGGAATCCGGTAAAAATGGGTGATACCGGGATGCTCCATATTTGCCGTAAAATAAAAGCTTTTCTTGTCGTTCGATAATTGAAGTGTTTGTACTTCATACTTTCCGGCAGTAAGTAATTTTTTGTCACCTGAATTTACATTCAGGGTATAGATATGGGAGTATCCGGTAGCCTCACTTTGGAAATAGATCGTACTGTTATCGATCCATCCGATATTAGTCCCGCCAAAGAAACCACCTATACCAGGGCCGCCAATCCAGGCTTCATCCCGCTGCCGGTCGAGAGGTGATAGTTTACCACTTTGTGGATCCAGCTTCATTATCCAGCGGTCTTTATTGTCGAGTGCCGAAACAGTCACAACCGCCAATGAACCATCTGAATTCCAGAAAGGGCCATTGATCGAGACTTTACGATCTTCATTTTTCTTTGTTCTTTCTTCGAACTGTTTTGGATATTCTTTTACATAATCAGGCAGATCTTTAATTCCGGGAATATCTTTGGCAGAGATAGCATAAATCGTATCCCTTTGAATATCATAAAGATAACTTTCATAAGCAGGTAATGCATTACCTACTTTCGTACGTCCGCTGATATCTTCAGTGTATCCTGATGTGCTGATATAGTTTGGGACTATGGTGTTTTTATTGCCCTCGGCACGTTTCATAATCCGGAAGGCGATAAACTTTTCATCCGGACTCAATCGTAAACCATTAAGAAAACTGCGCTCATCAAGGTAGAATTCTTTCGGACCTTTTGGCTCATTTGCTTTATTTTTTGCCTCCTGCTCTTTTCGATCAGCTTCCCTCTTTTTTATGATCTCAAATTCATTGATCTGATCCTGCCTGAGCCATTGATCCTGTTTGGATAGTTGACTCTCGGCACGTTTTTTAGAGCGGGTAAAATTACTAAGCTGTACCAGTTTACCTCCGCTTATGGAGATGCTGAAGAGGTTATCTCCGCGCTGGAAAAGCACTTTGCTTTCGCTTTTGTCAAAGATGGGATTAGCTTCCCGTTCAAGAGTATTTGTGAGTGCTTGTTCCTGTCCGGTGCTAATCGTTTTGATAAAAAGATCTCCATTGCGCTCAAAAAGTACTTTTGTTCGATCTTTGGTATAAATAACTGTTCCCTTATCGAGGCTTTTTGTTATTTCTTCTGATACTTTTAGTGGCTTGCGCATATCAGAAGAAATCTGATACATAGGATCTTCCTGTAGCTTTTCAGGATTCCAGTTAAAATAGATGTTTTTGCTGTTTTCATCCCATTTGATGTTTGAGGGAGAAACACCCATCCATTTTGGATCGCGCATGATCTTTTCTACGCTTAGGCTCCCAAGATCCTGAGCAAATAGGGCTAAGGGTGAAGCCAGAAATAGGTAAAATATGATTCTTTTCATATTATATTTATTATTCAATTTCTAAATTGAATTCTGCTTTGAAGCGGAGTTCATTGTTTCGTTCCAGTATGTAGTAAAATTTCTTTTTATCGGGACTAAACTCCATGATCCATCGGTTCGTTTTGGCTGCCGGAATTAAACTTGAGGTAAATTCATCAGCAGGAAAATACTGTACCAGGCGGGTGCTGATCTTTTGGTCAGAATCTCCTCCATAGTTAGTGATACTATCAGGGCTCCCATCTGTATGCCGGTGATCATGTTTCAGACGGATTCCACTTTTCGTTTTTGTAATCACCCAGGTGCGTGTTTGATTTTCGCCAACATTAAAAGGTAAATGGAGCTCAGATCTGTTGTTTCTGATTATTTTAAAACTCAGCACTTTACCCCAAAAATCATTCACTTTAGTGGTATCCGGCATGTAAATAGCTTTGCCATAAAAGGTTTTTCCTTTCATTGACTGCAATTCCTTAAAAAATTCCTTTTCTGACTGACCATGGACTATGCTGCAGAACATGAAAAGATAAATTGTTGTAAAGAGTCGTATCATGAATGGTTAGTAAATTCAGTTCGGGAATAATTTTTCAATGATAGATGAGAAATATCCGTCCCTAAGCCAAGTTTATTGCTGTAATCCTGAGCATACAATTCTCCTAAAAAGAGAAAAATACCCCACAGCAAAACTGAGGCTTTGTAAATTTTATTCATGAAAGAGATCGGTTAGTTTCAACCGATGAAAATACATAAATAATTTAATTTCAGGTTTTATTGAAGTTTTAGCTGTATCTGTTATTCAGAATGCCCATAAAGCTGATTGAACAGCAATTTAAATGTTCCATGCGTTTGAGCCCTGAAAGTAATTTCGGGACCAAAGGCATAGAGTTTACCCTTACCAACCTGTGCCTCGAATGCAGTTACTCCATCGCGCAGGTATGCCTGCCCCCAAGCCCAGCCGCTTCGCAATGCTGCCGGATTTGAAAACCACAATATGGGCTTAACTTTTCCGCTGGCAATTGCTTCTGTTGAGATTTTGAACACCGGACTCCTGTCAAAATAGATATCCGATTTAGCAGGCATGCCCCAGGCTGCAGGAATTTTATTGTCTGTATCAGCACTCAGAATACTCCCCGGGATATAATATTTTTCGGCAGGCAGACTTCGTTCCATTCCATTTGCACCCAGCTCAACAATTGCATTTCTTACCGGAAGATTCAGGTGATAGGCCAGATTCGTACTGCTTCCAATGCTCACAATTTTCCCGCCCATTTCTATGAATTTTTTTAATTCCGGAATTGATTTATCGGAACTGATCCTGCCTAATTGTCCTCTGAATTCCGATGGAATGGTCTCAGGGTCTGGTCCAGTATTTGAAGAAATTGCCCCTCCACTTCTTCCCGGGAATGCAGGTATTGCTCCGGGGACAAATATGAGCACATCGTATTTTTTATTCAGATTTCCGGCTTCAATATCCTTCGCATAAACCAATGAAGCCTTAAAGTTGAATTGTTCCATTAATAAACGCACCCAACCCGAAGACATTGAGCCACCATAGGTATCCCAAAGTCCAATCCGTAGTTCTGAAAGTCTGGTTAGATTTTGAGGCACTTTTGAACTTTCTCTTATCTCCAATCCTGCATCACTTTTTACTTTGCGCAATAAATCTCTTGTTTTTGGATTTCCGGGAATATAAAAATCCCCGCGCTCATCTCCAGCGTTTATCCGGTATGCTTTTTCTCCGGCTTTTAATACCTCATTTACTGCAATAAATGCATTATTAGATTCCGCATTTATCAGGTAGGCTTTTGCGGAAGCCAGTGTCCCGGGTTCAGGTCTTTGAATTTCGCCATATGGAATACGTTCAAATGGACCGTTGAAATCATCCTGAAGGCGGTCGAATTGCACATGCATCATATAAGCGAGAGTCCAGCCTGCTGCATCATAAGGAGCAACCGGAGGGCCTCCTTCGTATTTAAAATCATTGGGATGATCCTGTGGCTCAAACATATCCAGCACATGCGGTCTGAATGCCTGATTGGTTTTAATAATAAAGGAACCTTTAGGATAGTTTTTTCCTGCTACCTTGAAATCATCCGTGGCTTTATGTACCAAAATGCCGGAACGGATCAGTGCATTCACAAATTTTACAGCAGTCTGGAAATCAGCCTGATCAGAGGGAATAATATATCCCCTGATATCCCGGTTTGCGGGATTATTCATTACTGTATCAAAGTATTTTTTCGGCAGGATTTGCTGACTAGAAATTTTTCCTCCTGGCTGATCTTTAAGGTAGGCCTGGTTGATCGCTTCCACCTTATTCGGGGAAAGTCCCCAGGTATCTTTACTTCCGCGCTCAATGGAATTTTTACCCATCCGGTAAATATTAAACAATAATTCATCACGATAACGAACTGCATAATTCAGAACAGCATAGTTTAACGAAACCGAATAATCTATAGACTGTCGGAAATGCCATTTTTGAGGGGTGACCGGAAAAGTTGTTCCACCATTTGGGATCAGGCGTTGCGGAACGAGGGATATTTCTGAAGGTGTTGGTCCGCCAATGGTTTCTGTCAGTAATCCGATAATATTATGGAAGTAAGTGGTAGTGCGCAGGCCTCCGTTATACCAGGTTGAAAATACTGAACCATATTTTTGGGTATAACCTGGCTTATTCTCAACATTAAGTCTTGAGTTCATGGCTGCACCCAGAGCATCCAGGCTGGTCATCAGAATCGGATCAAAAACATAATTGAAGGGATCGCGATAGGGCGCACCAGCAACAACAGAGCCCTCAGGACCTCGCTGATGGTGGTTATACATGATTTGAGGCAACCACTCAACAAATAATTGCCTGCTCATATTCTGGGTTTCTTTCAGATTCATCATGAAGAAGTCGCGGTTATTATCATGACCGGCATATTTCTCATATAAACGTGGTAAATTTTGCAGGGAACGGTTCTCAGGCTTTTCTTCACGCATGTACCAGTCGCTGACCAGTTCGTGGCCATCGGGATTGGCATGTGTCATTAAAATAATTGTGTTGTCAAGAATGCGCATGGTCTCTGCATCTTTTCGGCTTACCAGATTCCATAAAGTTTCGATGAGCTGATGTATTCCCAGGGTTTCAGTTGAATGCAATCCACCATCAATCCAGACTATTGCTTTCCCTTTTTCTGCAAGTACCCTCGCCTCCGAATCGGATAAATCTTCTGCCCTGGCCAGCTTTTGAGATATTTCTCTGTATTGCTCCAGGTTTTTTAAATTTTCAGGAGAAGAAACGATCAGCATGGGTTGCGTTCTGCCTTCTTCGGTCAAACCAATGCCCAGGAGTTTTACCCGGTCAGATTGCTCGGAGATCTTTTTGAAATAGTCAGCCGTTTGAGTAAAGTTGGCTAATTGATAATCATCCCCTATTGTAAAACCGAAATGTTCTTTTGGGGATATCTGCGCAAATAAATTATTGAGCAGAAAAATGCCGGCGAGGATAAGAGAAAACTTACGCATAAAAATTGGTTTGAGAAGGCAAGGTAAGAGTAATACGAATACTAACAAATTCAGGAATCACTAGTGTCCGGATAAATTTTTTGTTCTTCGACCCCGAAGGTGGTCGCATGTGTCGCTTTTTTACATGCGACCACCTTCGGGGTCGGGATTTACGTATTAATTTATTGCTATAAACATTTGACCCATTCTGGGTCAGTAGAAAATTCCAACCTGAATTGCAATCATCAGGATTGAGAAAATCCATAGCTCATGGCACTTCTCCTTTGGGATCAAAATTATCAGTCTTTAAAGGGGGGACTTTCATTTGAAAATTGCACAAAAATATTCTTGAAATACATATAATTTTAACTGGACAATAATGATTCAGGTATTCTGAAATTATTATTCGGTATCTTGTGAAAATGTCCCATTTTTCAAATGGGACTAAATTATTATGCTCCCATACGAAGAACAGGCCTATAAAGAACTCGAACTCTGGAAAAAGAAGATCCTGAAAAAGCCTGGCTTTTTTGATCTTGCTTCGAAGGGAATTCAAAATCGTTTGAATAAACTGATTCCTGAGAAAGTACATGATGCGATCACGGTAGCGATCGAAAAGATGGTTAAAGCTGTGCTTTTTGGTGCCAAATATGTCACCAAAGAACCACGAGAGGATAGCTCATTGCAGCTTAGGGAAGCATTTGTGAAGGAGAGAATACAATTTTACAGGAAAACAGCATCTGCAGAAGGTGCGGTTACCGGAGCAGGTGGCTTTTTGCTTGGCCTCGCAGAATTTCCAATTTTGATCGGGATTAAGATGAAACTGCTTTTTGATATAGCTGCCCTTTACGGATATGATGTCAGGGATTACAGGGAGCGCCTTTACATATTGCATATTTTTCAGCTGGCATTTTCAAGTCAGCAGGGCAGACATAAGGTTTTCCATCAAATTTCAGACTGGAATTCTTACATCGCTTCGCTGCCGGAGGATGTTGACCAGTTCGACTGGCGAACTTTTCAGCAGGAATACCGCGATTATATAGACCTCGCGAAAATGGCACAGCTTATTCCCCTGATTGGGGCCGCTGTAGGAGCGATAGTAAATTATAAACTGATTGAAAAATTGGGCGAAACGGCAATTAATTGCTACCGCATGAGGAAGATTAGTCCGCTTAAAATTATAAATCAGGGCAAAAAGAGCAAACTAAGATTAGAATAATTTTTCATTCGGTGGTTTGATTCCCTTCAAACGAAGATATATTGTTGTCTGGGCGCGATGATGTGTTTGATGCTCAAATGCTTTATTAAGCCAGCCAAACTGGTCGGTTTCATAATTCCCTCTTTTAATGAGACTATCCATTTTTGATGCATCCATATTTCTTATCGACTGAATAGCATAATCATAACATTCCATCACCACCTTTGTCAGGGCGGCTTTATTCTTGAATTCATCTGCTTTTTCGAGTACTTTTCCCTGGTAAATCGGGTTTGCCCCTGTACCACTGGAGATTAATCCGATGGTTCCCTGCGACATATGAAGCATTTGCTCCGCAAAACTGCGGAGGTCGGGGGCGGGTTTAAAATTAATTCCATCTTCAGGCATTGCATCCAGATATTCCCTGGTATAGAGTTTTGCCCTTTCCCAGTCAACAATCATGTTCGCTTTGACCACTTCATTGTTCAGTCCCTGTGCAATAATGGAATTGCTCAACATCAGTAAGCCACAAATTGTTAATATTGATCTCAAATTTTTCATTATTTCCACAATTAAATTAATTAAATCAGCGCATTAAATTTCCTGCCGGATCCACTCTGACATTAAATGGCTGAAGATAGCGGTCAGCAAGAATTCCGAATTCTTTTCTGCTGATATTCCGCTTGAGATCAAATTTACTGTTGAATTTGAAACTCACCTTCCAGCCTTCCTCTATTTCTTTTTTCAATTCCTCGCCCCTTGTAGCTGTGAACATAAACAGGCTGATGGCATCCCCGATGGTTAAAGTATCTGCCTTATTATCGGCAAACCAGATTTGACTTCTTGTATAGAATTCTTTCATTGGTGCCTTTAATTCTGTAGCAGTAATGGTTCCGGCAGTATCAAATTTAATTTTATTAATATTTCCCTCTTTCACCATATTCAATTTCATTAGTCCGCTGAGCCCTAATTGCTGAAAGGCTTTAAAATTAGGGTCTTTCAGGTCAATATCAGAATAGGGTATCAATACGGCATCAAATGCCATCAATTCGCCCTGTACTACCCTGATATTGATTGTTTTAGTAGTCGTTTTAAAAAATGCACAATAAGCCGCAATAGTTCCTGCAGCCTGCCCCAGCCCCATTCTTTCGGGTTTAACTTGTCCGATCTGCTTAGGAACAACAATAAAATTTTCAAAACCTGCCGGAATTAAGGCCGACGGAGGGATTGAAGCAATTGAGCGTTCATTATTAGCCAGTTCCAGATATCCTGTTGCCATTCCGCTTCTGATTAACTTACTATCGAATGGATTTTCACTTTTTACCTGTATGGACAATGCTTTTTTCAAGTCTATTCTGAGTAAAGACGCTAAAGAGAGCTTATCAGTTGCATCCACAATTACATCTGTCTTAATCTTTTGCCCACCCTTTAGCCTTACTTCCCAGCCTTTCCCATCTTTTGTTATCTCATCTATTACATTATTGTGGTTGAGACTTAGGTTTTTTACAGTGTCCGCAATATTTTTTATAAGATTGGTGGCTTTATCAAGATTGATTTTTGTGGCTATTATCGAATCAGTTACTTTGCTTTTTTTCCGCTCTTTCAGGAAGTAATGGTTTCGGATATTCCATAAGTATTGAAGATCGTCTTCTGCGAAAACCGGATTTACAGACAATGCCTCGGTCAGATAAGTTGTTTTGGCACCTGAACGCGCAGATTGTATAGCTGCAGAAACACCTGCTGGCGTATTTCCAACCACCAGTACTCCTGTTTTTATTGTTTGTGCCTGCACACCAAGAGCAAATAGGCTTAGGATTAAGAATAATGAAATATGTTTGATCATAATTATAAATATCAAAGGGCTTAATTTACTGTTTCTTTCATTAAATTTATTCAGATCGATAAATCAGCAAATATGAAACCTCATTTACGTAGAAATAGTATCATTACAATTCTTTGCATCCTAAGTTTTACACTGGGAGGTTTTATCACCCAAAAATTTGAGGAAGAAAAAATCACTGTAGCCCTGATTAAACAGGCGCAGAAAAT
>CAZGCG010000060.1:0-13352 GCA_964524205.1 uncultured Sphingobacterium sp.
ACTTTTTTATCGGGGCTGATCTGCCAGATTTCATTTTTTTCATTTTCTGCAGTGATCAGATTCCCCTTTTTATCGAAATACATTCCGTCGGAATACCCTGTTTTATCCATGAAAAGAGTTAACTCTCCTTCTGTGCTGTACTTCCAGATCTTTCCTTCAACAATATCAGTGAAGAAAACATCTCCATTTTTATTTACAGCTGGCCCCTCAGTAAATTTGAACTGATCTGATATCAACACAGGTTTTGCATTTTCAGCAATGATACCTGACTTCTCATCTTGAGGCTTTTTAAAATTTGAAGCACTTAAATTCCAGATTGAAAGTGGAAAGAGCATGATTAGGATTAAGAATCTCATATTGCTTATAATTTATGGTTTACAATGAAGGTGTTTTGCCTCCATCTACAGGTAAATTGATGCCATTGATATAGGATGCAGCCGGGCTGGCTAAAAATGCAATGGCTGCTGCCACTTCATGCGAATCGGCTATCCGGCCGGCGGGTATGGTACTGATCATATCCTTTTTTACCTCTTCTTTACTTTTATTATCGCGTTCTGCAATTGTTGAGATGAGGGATTCCAGTCTGCCGGTCATCGTGAAACCGGGTAAAATATTATTCACCGTTATACCAAATGGACCGAGCTCTAATGCCAGTGTTTTGGCCCAGCTAGCTACTGCTCCCCGAATAGTATTGGATACTCCCAATCCCTTCAATGGTGTTTTAACTGAGGTTGAAATAATATTGATGATGCGCCCGAAATTATTCTTTATCATTCCAGGCGAAACTGCCTGTACCAGTATCTGGTTACATATCAGATGCATATTAAAAGCATTGATAAACTCATCGGTCCCGGCATCAATGGCCTGCCCGCCGGCCGGGCCACCGGTATTATTGATTAGTATGTCAATTTGATTATTGATCACATATTCATTGATGATTTTCTTCAATTGAGACTGCTCAGTGAAATCAGCAACCAGGTAATGGTGCTTTTGATTCTGATTTGTTGACAGACCCTGGAGAACTTCTTTAAGTTTACCTTCATTTCGGGCCAGGAGAGTGATGCTGGCGCCCAGTAAGGCAAGCTCATTGGCACTGGATCTGCCAATTCCCTGGGTGCTGCCGCAGACCAGTGCTCTTTTTCCGGTCAAATCTAAATTCATAGTTAATTAACGTTTTAAACAGACTTAGGATAAAACCGAAAAATATTGCTCCAGTTCCTGCAGGGTATTTGAGGTGGTGGCAATATCTTTGATAATTTTCCCTTTTTCCATTAACAAAATGCGTTCACACACATCTGTAACATGATTGAGGTCATGACTGGAAATGATAGTTGTAATGTGCTTCTCTCTGCTGATATCTTTAACCATATTCTTCAAACGGATCTGAGTACTTGGATCGATGTTGGCAAATGGTTCGTCGAGCATCAGTATTTGTGGATTCTGAATCATACAGGCTGCAACCCCAACTTTTGTCTGATTACCTTTAGAAAGGTCGCGGATATATTTGCCTTTCTTTAAGATCTCACCATTAAAAAATTCTGAAAAAGCAGGGAGTTCAGAGTCTACCTGAGCTTTACTTTTATTATGCAAGCCCCCTATAAAATGAAAATATTCTTCAGGTGTCAGGTAGTCAATCAGAAAACCTTCATCAAGGTAAGAGGCAGTATAATCTTTCCATGCTTCGCTTTCTGCGACATTTTTTTCATCTGAAAGCACTTCTCCTGAGTCCGGCCTGATCAGATCCAGCATCATGCGGAAGAGGGTGGTTTTACCTGCACCATTATTTCCTACCAACCCGATAGTTTCTCCTCTTTTAATGATTAATTCAGGAATATTGACAACCGTTACTCCGTTATATTTCTTTTTTAAATTACTTATCCCGATCATATTATTTATTTCTAAAACCTTCTGCTATTAAATATCTTTTTTCCCGAAATCTTTTTACCAGTTTGTTCAGCCAGAACTCCCGGCTGATCATAAATATGAGGCCGATTACTGCAATCAGGGCCAGGCCTGCTTCCGGATAACCCAATAGATTAAGCGGGTAATAAATTACAAAAGGAGCGAGTAAAAGAGGGATACTAAGTATCCATTGAGATGCACCAACACCCTCCCAGTTAAAGGTGGCCCCCTTGCTCAGGTCGATTCTGCGGTAGTTTTGGTTAGCAAAGTAAAGCACCAGTAATGTATTTACTCCCAGATTCCATATGAACATAATGAAATGCACGATTAGAACTTTCCATCCGAAGTATACATAGGGGATAGTCAATAAAAAACAAATGGATGAGAAGAAAGTGAACAACAGGAATTTTGATCTGAAAAAATCCATAGCACTGACTTTGCTTACCAAAATCCCATCAAAATGCGCGCTTTGCCAGCTAAACATAAACTGCCCATAATTGATTATGAAAATGCCTGTCATGAACATCCCGCAAAAGACTATACCAGAATATCCCGAAAATTTAGGGTTAGTATAAAAGATCAGTCCGTAAAACATAAACATCAGACTCATTGTGATAACCGAGCGGGGACGTTTGTTTCGAAGAATTAGTTTTAACTCATTGGCTACCAGATCTCCTGCTTTTCCAAACCGGTTCAAATAAGGTATTTCAGTACTTGATTTATGTGAAGTATCTGCTGTGTGCAGCTCCTCCAGATAAAGGTTTGACTTGAGGTAGCGGTAATTAATTATATAAACTACCAGAGCGAGCAATAGAAAGATGAGACAATAAATTGGATTTTTGAGTGTGAAATTGAACAATCCGGCAGATAGTGCTGAGATCGAAAAAAGTTTAAAGTAAAAATCAAGCGAGACGAATAGAATCAATGTGCCGAAGAAGATCAGCATCCAGATAGCATTCAGATTCACCTTTCTTTTAATCCAGAGACTAAAAAAGTGATTGGAAAGAGTGAGACCGATAATTGAAAGAAGTAAACTCCAGAATTGAGCAAACCCATGTTCCGGTAGAACTACTTTAATGAGCAGTGGCAATGACAACAAGATCGGAGTCAGGTTAAAGGTAGTCCAGAGAGAGGTTAGTGAAAGATAATTTATGAGCTGATTCTTCTTAATTCTGAGATGCAAATATGGCCTCACGCTCAGAGTTGGTAATTCCTGCATTTGAAAACGAAGGAGCAGATCCATTAAAAAATAGTACAGAATATAGCTGTTGAATGAGTAAAGGATATCCTGACCCGGGTTGGTCTTCTTCAGTATCCGGTCAAGAAAAAAGGCAACAACAAGTACATTTAGCAGTAGATACAAAATGAGTATTGCCATAACCACTCTCATGATGACACTTTTTCCTGTGTTTTTTGAGCGCCAGAATGCTTTTGACTGGTGAATTAGAAAGGTAAAAGTCATATTTGAAATTAAATAAAATAATGCAAACCTAATATCTATACTTTTCCTTCCACAAGGATCTTAGACGTTCCCTGAGTTTTTCTTCTGCAGCATTCTTACCAGGATCATACAACAGAGTTCCGCTGAGATTTTCGGGAAGGTATTCCTGGGCAGAAAAGTTGTCTTTATAGGCATGTGAATATTCGTATTCTTTACCATAGCCTATATTTTTCATGAGTTTGGTCGGTGCATTTCTTAAGTGCAGCGGCACTGACTGGTCGCCGGTTCTTGTCACAAGTTCCTGGGCTTTACTAATTGCCTCATAGCTGGCATTACTTTTTGGAGAAGAGGCCAGATAGGTAACGGTTTGTGAGAGAATGATCCTTGACTCGGGCCAGCCGATTACATTAACCGCCTGAAAACAGTTATTGGCCAGCAACAACGCATTTGGATTCGCATTTCCGATATCTTCAGATGCGAGTATGAGCAAACGACGGGCAATAAATGAAGGATCCTCACCCCCGGCGATCATGCGGGCCAGCCAGTAAACAGCCGCGTTAGGATCGCTTCCGCGGATGGATTTTATAAAAGCAGATATAATATCATAATGCTGCTCTCCGGCTTTGTCATAAATAGCCATATTTTGCTGGACATGTTTTAGTACCAGTTCATTGGTGATATTCACATCCTGCTGATTTACAGCATTGACTACCAGTTCCAGTACATTCAGGAGCTTCCGTGCATCGCCACCAGAAAGGCGGAGAAGGGCTTCATGTTCTTTAATACTGATCTTTCTACTTTTTAGATAGCTGTCTTCTTTGATGGCCTTATTCAATAATTCTACCAGATCTTCTTCTGATAGGTTCTGTAGAATATAAACCTGACTTCTGGATAACAGTGCTGAAATAACTTCAAATGAGGGGTTTTCTGTCGTTGCCCCAATTAAAGTAACGAGGCCACGTTCCACTGCACCGAGCAATGAATCCTGTTGGGATTTTGAAAAACGGTGAATCTCGTCAATGAAAAGTATTGGCAGATTTTCATTTTCATCTTTTAAGCGGGATGCTTGTTCAATAACTTCCCGAATATCTTTAACCCCCGAATTTATTGCACTCAGACTAAAAAACGGACGATTTAACTGTTTAGAAATAATTAAGGCCAGAGTGGTTTTTCCTACACCGGGTGGCCCCCAAAGAATCAATGAAGGCAGCATGCCACTTTCAATGGCGAGGCGCAAAATTGCATCCTTGCCAACCAGATGCTTTTGCCCGACATAGTCATCGAGTGTTGCCGGGCGCATTCTTTCTGCCAGAGGAGGTATTGTTGCCATTAATTGAAAATATTAATTCAACCTGATTATTTGAGATAGGTTAAAGACCTATTTCTTCGTCCTGAAAGTTCTGAACCAGGCCAACTGCATCGGTAACTGAATCGCCTATAATCGTAATGAAAGATCCCGATTGTCTATTCTTTACTGCATAATCAAAGGCTTCTTTACTCTTATTAATGATCTGTATATCAATCTCTGGCTTCACTTCTTTCAGACCTTCTGACAGTAATGAAATCATTTCTTCTCTGCTTCGGCCTCTAAGATACTTCTCCTGGCAGATGATCACATTGTCGAACATTTGGGCTGAGATTCGTCCAATTTCTCTGAGATCCTCATCCCGTCTGTCGCCGGTACCTGAAATAATTCCAGTGCTATGTTTAACATCAAGTGTGGATAGAAAATCCTTGATACCTCTCAATCCATCAGGATTATGGGCAAAGTCTACCATTATTTTACAATCCTTCAATTCGAAAATATTCATCCGGCCAGGTGTCTGTGCTACAGATGGGATAAATGTTTCAAGAGATAAGCGAATATCCTCAATTTTAAATCCCCATACGAATGTCGCAAGGCTTGCTGCCAGTACATTCTGTGTCATGAAACTAACGGTGCCGTTAAAAGTAATGGGAACATGTGTCACCTTCTCTATTCTTATTTTCCAGTCGCCTTTTTTGATCGTAATAAAGCCGTTTTCATAAATTGCAGCTACCCCGCCCTTTTGGCAATGATCTTTTATAACCGGATTTTTTTCATCCAGTGAGAAATAAGCCACATTGCAGCGAACATCTTTCCCAATTTTGACACAATGCTTGTTGTCTGCATTTAAAATAGCCCAGCCATCATTTTTTACTGAGTTTAACACAACCGCTTTAACGCGTGCAAGGTCATCGAGTGTATGAATATCTGAAATTCCGAGGTGATCTTCCTGAATATTGGTGATTACAGCAATATCACAATGTCCAAAACCAAGTCCTGATCTTAAAATTCCTCCTCTGGCGGTTTCCAGCACGGCAAATTCAACTGTTGGATCTTTCAGCACAAATTCAGCGCTAATCGGCCCGGTAGTATCGCCCTTTAGCAACATGGAATTCTGAATATATACTCCGTCGGAGGTAGTAAATCCAACCCTGTATCCATTATTTTTTACAATATGTGCTATGAGGCGTGTAGTTGTGGTCTTACCATTTGTGCCAGTAACAGCAATGATCGGTATACGGGCTGACTTACCAGGAGGATAAAGCATATCTATTACCGGGGCAGCGACATTTCTTGGAAGACCTTCACTAGGGGCAAGGTGCATCCTGAAGCCCGGAGCAGCATTCACCTCAAGTACAACTCCTCCGTTTTCAGTGAGGAGTTCTGTTAAATTATTGGCCATTATATCAATTCCACAAATATCCAGGCCAATAACCCGGGCTATTCGTTCGCACATAAATACATTTTGCGGATGTACCATATCTGTAACATCAATGGAAGTACCGCCTGTGCTCAGATTAGCTGTAGATTTTAAGTATACAATCTCTGATTTTTTCGGGATGGTATCCAGAGTATAACCTTTTTTATCCAGCAGGTCGAGAGTGTCGCGGTCAATGCCGATCTCAGTCAGAACATTTTCATGTCCATAGCCACGGCGCGGATCGGTGTTTTCAATATCAATTAATTTATTTACTGTATTTATTCCATCGCCTACAATATGGGCCGGAACGCGTTGAGCCGCCGCCACCATACGATTATCTATCACTAAAACCCTGAAATCATGGCCGGTAATAGACCGCTCAACGATTACCCGGTGTGAATATTTCTGTGCATAAGCAAACGCTGCAACAGCTTCTTCTCTGGTTTTTACATTGATAGTTGCTCCTTTTCCATGATTTCCATTCAAAGGTTTAAATACCAGTGGAAATCCGATTTTATCGAGGGCAATTTCCAGATCCTCATCTGTAGAAATGGTTAAACCCTTGGCAACGGGAATAGCCTGTTCCTGTAAAATACGCTTGGTTTCATCTTTGTTTCCGGCGAGGTCAACAGCGATACTGCTGGTTTTATCAGTCATTGTAGCCCTGAATCGAACCTGATTTACACCATATCCGAGTTGGACAAGAGAACTTTTGTTAAGACGGATAAAAGGGATCTTTCTGGCAACGGCTTCATCAACAATTGAAGCGGTACTTGGACCAAAACGTTCTCGTTCCCGCATTTTTTTCATGGTCATGATATCATTTTCAATATCATAATCTTCGCCGGCAATTAATTTCTCTGCAATGCTGACTGATGCTTCAGCAGCATATACACCTACGGTTTCTTCGATATAACTGAAAACGACATTGTATATACCAGGGGTTTTCGTCTCGCGTGTGCGTCCAAAGCCCGTTTCCATTCCTGCTAAAGATTGCAGTTCAAGAGCTATATGCTCAATAACATGCCCCATCCAAGTACCTTCATCCACCCGTTCAAAAAATCCTCCTTCATACCCCGGTGAACAACGGTGAGTATATAAACTCGGCATTAGTTTTTCGATTCTTTCCCTGAATCCATCAATTTTATTGGTCGGTCTCTGCTCCAGGTCCTCAAGATCAAGACGCATCTGGATCAATTTTTTTCGATTTGTAGACCAAATATTCGGTCCCTTCAAAACCTGTATGCCCAATATTTTCATAGATTATTATTAGTTTTTAATGCTTAGATATTACCCTTCAGGAACAATCCTTCGGGGTTTAAATGAATTTGCATTCGCTAAATTTATGCCAAATGCATTTGGAATATTCATAAAGGTCTTTTTAGATGTTTATCAATCCAATGATTATCTCTATGAAACAGATTTACAAATTTATATTTTCAGGCAAAAGCCAGTATTAAATCCCGCAATCGGAATGGTTTAATTGTTTAAAATATGATTGCATTTCTAATTGGGATTCTTATTGGGGTTTAATGCGAATTAAACCATTAACAAGATATAAAGTTTTGCTAAAATATTAAATTTTCAGCCGATAAATTCATGCGGAATGTTTGATTATTAAATTTTTTTGGGCAATAGCTTATCTCATATGTTGAAAAGTTTAGTAAGTAATGTCTAAACATATAATACTGGTAATATATATTTGATTTTGAAGTAACAAAATTTTAATATCTACTATGGTTCCAAAGGGCAAACTTCTTATAATTGGCGGTGCGGTTGATCTGGGAAGTTCACTAAATTATAATGAAAACATCAGCCACCCGCATTATGTGAAATTCTTTGAGCTGGGGATCCTCAAGCGGATTATCAGGGAATCAGCTAAAGCTGAAAATTCTGTTGTAGAAGTAATTACTACGGCATCGAAAATACCCGAAATAGTGGGTGAGGAGTATATTAATTCATTCAAACAGCTTCAGGTTAATAATGTCAATGTAATGGATATCCGATCCAGGACTGATGCTATGATCCCTGAATATCTGGAGCGCATTGCCAAAGCAGATGTGGTGATGTTTACCGGTGGATATCAGTTGCGTTTGAGCTCCATATTTGGAGGTACTCCTTTTCTGCACTTGTTGAAAAAACGTTACCATGAAGATAATTTTCTGATTGCCGGAACTTCTGCCGGGGCAGCTGCTGCATCTACAAATATGATCTATCGCGGTAGCAGCAGTGAGGCATTGATTAAAGGAGAAGTCCAGATTACCGCCGGTTTAGGATTTATCGACTCCGTAATCGTAGATACTCATTTTGTCCAACGCGGCAGAATAGGCCGTTTATTTTATGCTGTAGCCAGTAATCCGGGGATGCTCGGTATCGGACTCGGGGAGGATGCAGGTTTACTAATTACTGATGGCAATTGTTTGGAGGCCATTGGCTCAGGCCTGACAATTTTGGTTGATGGCCGCTTTATTAGTGAAACGAGTATTTATGAAGTGGAGATAGGTTCACCGGTTTCGATTGGTGGCTTGAAGGTACATGTGATGTCTATATTTGATAAGTATGATCTTGAAAAGCATGAATTGACCATTCAAAAAACCATAAAGGTGGAAGAAGGTGTATTCCTGAAGGTTAAAAATGAAGATAATTAATGGGTCATAAATTAATTATTCATGGTGGATTTTTTAGCGAATCCCGTACAAACTCTGAAATAAAACTGGCCAAACAACAGGCTCTTTCTGATATAGTAAAAAGGTCATACGACTATTTAAATTTCCATTCCGCATTGGAAACCTCAGTTTTTGCTGTTTCACTTCTCGAAGATTGTGATCTTTTTAATGCGGGTATCGGTTCACAGATCCAGAGTGATGGAAAGATCAGACTTAGTGCCGGTTTAATGGATGGAGCCAACGGAAAATTTTCGGGCGTAATAAATATTGAGGATGTCAGGAATCCGATATTAATTGCAGAAAAGTTAATGTCGGTTGATGACCGGGTTCTGAGTGGTAGAGGTGCACTTGATTTTGCCAGATCCAATGGCTTCGAATATTTTAATCCGGAAATTCAGCAACGCAGGGAAGAATACGAAAGAAAATTAAATGCAACTTCTGGTCTGGGGACTGTTGGATGTGTGGCTTTAGATAGCAGGGGGAATATTGCAGCAGCCACGTCAACCGGAGGAAAGGGCTTTGAAATTCCCGGTCGGGTCAGTGACTCGGCCACTGCAGCAGGGAATTTTGCCAATCAGTTTGCAGGCATATCATGCACAGGTGTTGGTGAAGATATTGTAAGTGCCGGACTTGCAGTTAAAATTGTAACGCGGGTTAGTGATGGCATGAGTATCGAAGCCGCATCGCAAAAATCATTTCAGGAACTTAAACTTAAGGATGGTTTTGCCGGAATAATTGGTATTTCGGCAAATGGAGAACTATACCATTGCGATTCACACCCCTACATGGTATGGGCGGCTTGTGATGGCGGTCTATCGGTTTTTTCCTGATCTTTTTGTTAGCATGTAATTTTAAAAATCTTTGTACGTTTGAAATTGATAACCAATACGATATGTCGTGGGATTGAGGGTTTTATTCTCTCAAGCCCATAGGCGGGCAATTTTACATGAGTCTCAGGTCAGTTCTATTTTCATTGCTCTTATTGAGTATTTCTGTTAACAGGGGTATCGCAGGAACTGTTCGATGTGATGACAGGGTTAGTGATTTACCTTATTGGAGTATTATTTCCAAAATTTCGAAGTCCGATTCCCTGAATCAGGAGCTTACAAAACAAGGATCCTCTTCTGGCATCCGGGCTATAAAAGAACACCTCAATACACTTCAGTTCCGTGAGCAGTTAAAGGCATCCGATAATATCCCCTATGTGTTTCCCACATCAGCAGGGGTTTATAATGGAAGCCTGAAATCAGATTCCCTGAGTGCATACGATCAGCTTCTTTTTCTTTCCAGAAATCTGGGGGATCGGAATGCCGAGGCAGGAGTACTGAATTCTTATGCGGTGAGTCATGCCTTAAATGGAAGGATGGATGATGCGGTTAGATTATTAAATGAAGCAATAGTTTTGAATCTGGAAATCAAAAATAAGGTTGCTGTCAGAAATAATTATTTAACATTACAGCGAATAAACAGATACAGAGGGAATCTAATTGAGGCCTTAAAGTACAATGAGGCCATATTAATGATTGACCTGAATGCAAAAAATAACAGATTCCTTGCAGAAACCTATATGGATCATGCTGAGATCCTGACAAGCCAGAAGAATTTTACTGAAGCCGAGACCCTTGTGCTTAGAAAGGCTTTGCCTTTGTATTATTATGGTTTGAAAGATAAGAACGGCACAATCCGGTGTTATGATCAGCTTGCTGATACCTATCATCAGCAGAAAAAATTTACACAGGCGAAATGGTTTTATATTCAATCGAATATGTTGGCCAGAAAGATAAATGACCCTTTAGAAATTGTAAACTCACTTATTAACCTTGCACATGTCAAAATGTCAATAGGTGATTATCAGCTAGCGCTAATGGATTATAAGGAGGCAGAGCAATTGTCGGTTAAAAACAGGTATACCAATAAGTTGATTGAATTAAAAAGCGACCTCGCTGACGTTTATACCAAACTCGGAAACTCTGGTGCTGCAAGTTCTGCTTTTTCGGAGTTTAAAGTCATGAAAGAGACATTTTTGAGAACAATCCAATAATGGGAAAGGTGTATTTTGTTGGCTGATTCCATTTTTTAAGTATATTATGATCTGATAATTTAAATTGCATAAACATGTTACATGGATTAAGCCTCATTTCAGGCTTTTCCGTAATTATATTTAATTTTTGGTACCAAATTAGATACCGTATATTCTGAAATGAAGTTAAAATCAGTTAAAGAGATGTTAAAGAGATTATGTCTGGCCTTATTTATTGTATCAGCTTTAGCTTGTCAGGCCGACCCGAGGATTAGTATAGTTGTTTCAGAGAGTGATTTGAAACCCGAGCTTCAACAATCAGTTATAGCGAAGTCGCTGGTAGAGCTCATGGAAAATTTTCACTATCAGAAAGTAGTAGTGGATGATGCTTTTTCGTCAATTGTTTTTGATGAGTATCTAAAAGCACTGGATAACGGAAAGAGCTATTTCCTGCAAAGCGATATTTCCGAGTTTGAAAAATATCGTTTGACTATGGATGATGATCTGCGTTCCGGCGACCTGAGCGTACCTTTTTACATCTTCAATGTTTATCAGAAAAGATATAATGATCGTGTGGCTTTTGCCTTAAAAGAAATTGATAAAAAGTTTGACTTTACAAGTAATGAAAGTTATACCTACGACCGTGAGAAACTTCCATGGCTTAAATCAGAAGCTGAATCAAATAACCTCTGGTCGAAGCGGGTTAAATATGAAATGCTCAACCTGAAGGTTACTGGTACGGATGAATCAAAAATTAAAGAGACTTTAAAAAAGCGATATGAGAATCTGGTTTCTCAATCTACAAAGTTCAATAATCAGGATGTCTTCGGGATTTTCATGAACTCCTTTACGGGAACGATAGATCCGCATACCAATTATTTTGTACCGAACAAGGCTCAGGAATTCAATGAAGATCTTGCACGGACTTTTGAAGGTATAGGTGCAAGATTACAGCTTGAAAATGAGGTGGTTAAGATTGCAGAAATTATCCCAGGTGGACCGGCTTTTAAAGCTAAAACGCTTGAAGTGAATGATCGTATTGTGGCGGTTGCACAGGGTAAGGATGGCGAATTTGTGGATGTGATTGGTTGGCGATTGGATGTTACTGTAACTAAAATTAAGGGTCCAAAAGGAACGATTGTCCGTTTGAAAGTGATCCCGGCTGGTCAGGAATTATCAGCTACTCCTAAAATAGTTGAACTTGTTCGTGATAAGGTTGTGCTTGAAGATCAATCGGCAAAGCGGACTATAAAAACCGTGACACAGGATGGTAAGTCTTATAAAATTGGCATTATCCAGATTCCTGCATTCTATGCTGATTTTAAAGCTATGCAGGCAAGAGATCCTAATTATAAGAGCACTACACGTGACGTTAAGCTTTTGCTTGATACTTTGAAACGGGAAAATGTGGATGCCGTACTGATTGACCTGAGAAGCAATGGTGGCGGATCTCTTCCCGAAGCCATTAGTCTAAGTGGTTTATTTATAAAATCAGGGCCTATAGTACAAGTACGCGACAGAAGAAATAATATTGAGATTGAGGAAGATGAAGACCCGGGTATTGCCTGGACAGGTCCTTTAGGTGTATTACAGGATCGTTTCAGTGCTTCTGCATCCGAGATCTTTGCTGGTGCTATACAGGATTATGGACGCGGAATTATTATAGGTAACCAATCATATGGTAAAGGAACTGTTCAGCAGGGAATCGATATGGGAAGAGTGATTGGCACAGCTGATAAATTAATGCTTAAAGCTGCACAAACTGCCGGTAACAAGTCGGGTGGTGCTACTGTTGGTGCAAATGCACCTGAATTTGGGCAAATCAATTTGACTATGGCTAAGTTCTACCGGGTTAATGGCAGTACAACTCAACATAAGGGCGTAGTTCCTGATATTGAACTCCCAACAGTTTTCCCTAAAGACAAATACGGCGAGAGTTCTGAGCCGCGGGCACTTCCATGGGATACCATTGCGCCAAGTAAGTATTCATTAGTTGCTAACCTGGACGATGTAAAACGGAAATTGCTCAATATGCATCAGGAACGTATGAAAACCTCACTGGGCTATCAGAATCTGCAGCAGGATATCGCTGATTTTGCGAAGCGTGAGGCTGAAACTACAATAACCCTGAATGAAGTGCAGCTGAAAAAAGAACGCGATGATCAGGAAGCAAAAGTTTTGTTGAGAGAGAACCAGAGGCGCGCTGCCAAAGGCCTGCCACCATTGAAAAAGGGCGAAGCCAGACCTAAGGATGATGTTGATTTTATTCGCGATGAAGGCCTGCAGATAATGGCAGATTACATTAAGATCAAGTAAGGAAGCAGGAAGCCCCTGTTATTTGACAGGGTAAATATTAAGCTTAACCTGAATTCGTTTTAAAATGATTCTGGGGTAAATTTAGGTTGAAGATTTTTTATTATTTTAGAAAGCAGGGCCTGTGATTTTTCGGTCCATCTGGTCCCGTGTTCTGCCCTAGTTTTTTGCAACAGATTTAGTAGATATCATGAAATTCAGTATTGCAAAAAAGCTAGAGCTGTCACCCGGGTTTATTTTACATGGCTTATGGTCCTTTTGCCGGGCTGCCCGTCCCTATGAAA
>CAZGCG010000061.1:0-13287 GCA_964524205.1 uncultured Sphingobacterium sp.
GATCAAAGACCATCGTACTATATTCACCTGAGATTTCGTTCCAGCGGGAAGATTCACCCAGAGGACCGCGATTTGGCCCTACAGCAATCCAGGAAGTCTTTTCAACCTCAATCTGATGAATATTTACAACCAGGGTATCACCACGGTCGAGCCCTTCAATAAAAATCGGGCCGGCTATAGGATTCACCAATGGCGGTGTGCGGTCAAATCCTGGTCGATTCGCAGGAATAGCCTTATCTGCTGAACTTTTAAAAAATCCAATTCCCGCATCCCAGGTTTCGATTTCAAATTGCTCACCCGGTTTAACACTGATCAGCGGGGTGTCAGAATAATTGAAAGCGAACTTTTTCGCCTGTTCACGGAGGATCTTCTTCATGACTTTTGATTTAAATTTCTCTTAAATTAAGAGAATTATCAGTCAAATTAAATCCTTCAATTCATAAATTAACCGATTGTCTTCAATTTTATTTGCGATCCGGTATTGCAAAAACCATAACATATCCTCCGGGATTCTTAGCATCACCTGCAACCGACACCGCTATGTATTGCTTTTTACCACTCTTATAAGTTGATGCATTCGAAGTTGTACTGCCCGGGATTGGGTTATCCCATATTAATTCCCCTGAATCTTTATCATATGCCCTGAACCTGAAATCGGTCCCGCCCATATTGGCTCCTATAAAAAGCAATCCACCTGCCGTTACAATCGGCCCGGTATTCCCTTCGGCACCTGTTTCAGGCTCCCCTTTTTTCTGCAAATGAGGATAATTCCCTAAAGGAATTGACCAGGCATACTCACCTGTGTTGAGGTTAATTGCATTTAAGGTCGTCCATGGAGGTTTAATTCCATAACGCCCTTCTGAATCACGGAATTTACCATTGGATAAAATATCAAGGTATCTGACAGGCACTTCCAGTTTAAATTTATCAGCATCCTTATTTGCTGATTCGCTTTTTGCTATTTCTTTTAAAAAATTGACCTCCCTGGCTGGTCTAGTATGCTTATCAAACAGAAAAGAAATAATCGCTTCCTCTTTACCTGCAATTATACTGGCAAAGGACGGCATCTTCCCGGATCCAACTCTGATTTTACCCAACACTTCTTCTTCATTCATTCTGCCCTGAAGTCCAATTAATGATGGATAATCATTATCTCCCTTCTTGTCAGCACCATGACAAGCCTGGCAATAAGTAGTATAAAGTGCTTTCCCCTGGCTAAATGGGGTACCGGATTCATTTTCAGGTTCCATTTTTTTCATGAGACTCACTCCGGGGGTATTTGTCGCCCTGACGTAAATTATCCCGCTTGCAGGATCAAAAGCACCCCCTCCCCAACTTGAGCCACCACTTGTTCCGGGAAGATTGACATTACCTTTGAGCGATGGAGGAGTAAAAAGACCTTCATATCTTATGGACTTAAATCGCTTTAAAAGTTCATCATATGATTCCTTTGAATAGTTGCTCAGATCATCCAATGAGATATGCTGACGGGCATAAGGCTTTGGTTTTAAGGGGAATGGCTGTGTAGGCCAGGCTTCTTCTCCGGGCACATCCGAAGCAGGTACCGGTCGTTCTTCTACAGGAAATAAAGGTTCACCTGTATCGCGATTAAGCAAATAAAGAAATCCGATTTTGGATGTTTGGGCTACTGCATCAATTCTCTTCCCATCATGCACCACGCTAACCAGATTTGGAGGTGCCGGCAGGTCATAGTCCCAAAGATCATGATGGATGGTTTGATAATGCCAGATATATTTCCCGGTTTGCGCATCAAGGGCAACAACACTGTTTCCAAATAAATTCTGACCTTTTCGGTCTCCCCCGTAAAAATCGTATGACGGAGAACCCAATGCAAGAAATACCATCCCCCTTTTTTCATCGAGACTCATTCCAGCCCAGTTATTTACGCCCCCGGCATATTTCCAGGCTTCTTTTGGCCAGGTTTCATACCCAAATTCACCCGGATGTGGGATAGTATGGAAAGTCCATATCAGTTTGCCGGTTCTGATGTTATAAGCCCTTTGATATCCCGGTTCTGCACCATATAATTCTGAAACTGCAGTGCCAAGGATGTACAGATCTTTATAAACAATTCCCGGTGAGGAAGGAACAACGGATATTTTATCCGGATCGCCGCGCATACCTGCGTTCAGATTCACTTTGCCGTCTTTTCCAAAATCGGAAATTAATTTTCCGCTTAAGGCATCCAGGGCAAAAAGATTGCTGCCTGCTGTAAACAGGATCCTTTTATCATTACCATCTTCCCAATAAGTTACCCCACGGCTAACACCTCCACCCAGAGCCCCATAAAAAGGGTCATAAGTCCATATTTGTTCACCTGTTATTGAATTGATTGCATAAATTCTGTTCCTGCTGGATGGAATATACATGATCCTGTCAACAATGATAGGATTGGCTTGTATTCTGGCGGTACGGGCACCTGGTAATTCGTCTTTAAAACGAAAAGTCCATGCCAGTTTCAATTGATTGACATTCTCTTTATTGACTTGCTTTAAAGCTGAGTAACTACTGCTTTTTGAGTCTGCTTTATATGTGCTCCAGTTAGAGGTTTTCTGATTTGCTGTCTGGCACGCTGAGAAAATACACAGGAACAAAAACAGCCACAAACCAGATTTTGGACTTGGTTTTAGAAATCTTAATCTAACAATGTGCATATTTTCTCCAGACTCAAACAAATTATAAACACTATGGTATAGAATTTCAATTTAAGCTTAAAAAATTATTGTAAGAGGGGAATTTTAAAATATTTGATGGAGATTAAATAAAGGATAATGGGATTCACCATCTGGTGGATTGGAATTTCCAGCCCGGGATTTTCTTCTGCATTTCAATCTCATCATTTCTCTTTTTGAGACCACAATTAATATAATTTTGATGTAATCTGGCTAATGCCACTTTATCTAATTCCACACCTAATCCCGGCCCATCCGGTACCACAACTGAACCATCTGAAAATTTAATCCGGCCGCCAATTATAACTTCATCCGATTGCCATGGGTAGTGAGTATCCAGGGCATAGGGCATTTTTGGAAGTGCCGCACCTAAATGTACCATTGCAGCCAATGAAATCCCCAAATGGCTGTTAGAATGCATAGATAAATCCCGCCCAAAGGTCTCACAAATACCCGAAAGCGTCATGGATGCCTTTAAACCGCCCCAAAAATGGTGATCGCTCAAAATAATATCTTCTGAACCAATTTTTATACTTGCAGGTATTTCCTCAAATGAGGTGGTGCACATGTTTGTTGCCAGCGGTGTTTTTAAAACCTTTCTCACAGCAGCCATATTTTCTTGTCCCCGAACAGGGTCTTCCAGATATTCTAATACCCCTTCGAGTTCTTTACCATATTGAATCGCTGTATCCAGGGCCCAAATAGCATTGGGATCAAAACGCAATGGAACTTCAGGTCCGAATTCTTTATAAAGTGCAATGATTGTATCCACTTCAATTCTCGGTTCGAATACACCTCCTTTTAGTTTAATGGATTTAAAACCAAACTCTTTGCACATGGCCTTTGCCTGCTGCACTGTTTCTTCAGGATTTAAAGCAGCCTTTTGTTTTGCCGCTTCCCATCCTACTGCATTTGGGTTCAGATTAAACCCAAACTCACCTCCTGCACCTTCGTATTTATAAAAGAGGTATGCGGAAAAGGGCACACTTTCCCGCATTTTACCTCCAAGTAAATCTACAATCGGCCGACCCAGTACTTTGCCCATGATGTCCATACAGGCAACTTCAACTGAACTGAAAATATGCACCAGTTTTCGCTGATCCCAAGGAGCTTCACCTCTTGCCAAAGGAGATTCAGAACCAAAACGTTCAGTTAATACCGCCCTGATCTGATTCAGCTGGAATACATCCTTCCCAATCAGAAGCTTTTTTGCTTCATAAAGTGCCTGCTCAATATCACTCGTTCCGGGTATTTCACTGATACCTGAAATCTGATCATCGGTAATGATT
Source organism: uncultured Sphingobacterium sp. (assembly GCA_964524205.1). Lineage (GTDB taxonomy): Bacteria > Bacteroidota > Bacteroidia > Sphingobacteriales > Sphingobacteriaceae > Daejeonella. The sequence continues at coordinate 3,983 of CAZGCG010000061.1, forward strand.
TCCAATATAATTCTCAGGGCATAGGGGGCGTGCAAACCTGCCGCATTTAATAATGGCGGGTCGACAATTGCTATAGGTGTGATCACAATATCCTTTATCCTGGGCCCCCTTTGTCTGAACATAATATTTTGTTTTATTAGATTAGCTTGCTGTTTCTGCCTCTTCAGTTACCGCCTGAATCAAGCCCTTGATATATCCATAGCAAAATGCAAAGGACTGCCAGCTGGCTACAGGATCTTTGTGGTAAGGTACGTGATCGGGCATTACCATCCCATCAAAACCTACTTCACGTAATTCACGAACTACCTGAAGGAAATTCATATCTCCATTATCAGGATATACTTCCTGGAAATTACCCCAACCACCTTTGATGTTTCTCAGGTGAATATTAAATATCTGATTCCGTTCTCCGGCCCATCTGATGATTGGAATGATATCATTTTTTGGATCTTTTAATCCTTCAGCAATTGAGCCGATACAGAAGTTGAAGCCATGATATTTGCTGTCATAAAGCTGTGCAAATTTTTTAATCCCTTCAAATACATCCGGACTGTTCCAGCGGGTGATTCCCCTGTAGCCAACAGGGGTAGGAGGATCAGCAATATGGTTAGCAAGTTTTACATTGTATTCCTTTGCTACAGGCAGGGTCCTGTCTAATAAATAGGTGATCCGCTCGAACATATCATCGATGCTAACATCCCCGGCAATTGTTTTTGGATCGTTCCTTTTCAATGCTTCAGCCAGATTCCAGGTGCTGTATTCTGCATTGCCCCGTTTTGGATCAAGTGTTTTTCCGGTTCTGAGTACAGGTAAGATCGTAGTATTATAATTTAACACCTTAATTCCTGTTTTGCCTGAAACCATGATCATTTGATTGAGCATATCAATTTCACGATCCCTTTGCGGGCTTTTGCCGAGCATTACATTAGGAAAAAGCACTTTATCAATACCTGCTGATGATAATGGCCAGTGATAAGCATCTAAACTAATCCCATATTTTTCACAGGCTTCGCGCTTTTTAAGTGAATCCTCAAGATCCCAACCTACACCAGGAATATATTTAGGTGAACCTCCATCAATATTATAGACCCCGCAGCGTCCTTTTAATTGAAGATTTTCTTCTGTCGTTCCACCAGACTGGCAGCCAACTTTCATCAATACCTTTTTAGGTTTTGGTTTTACTTCTGCCAGTGATTCCATGGGTGACAATACGGATGCACCTATGGATCCTGCAGCGATTGTTTTAACAAAATTTCTACGTTGCATAATTTTAATTTTATTAAGTACGGTTAAACTGATTTATTTTTCTTCCTGTAGCAGAAAAAGAGAACTGTGATCCAGCTCGCCATGACCCTCATTAACGAGTTGATTCATTAATCCGGCTACTAATTCTGTTGCTTTTAGAGATACCTGATGACTGGCTCCGGTTTGAAGCGCTATTCCAATATCCTTCTTATGTAATTTTACTTTGAAACCGGGCACAAAATTTCCGTCTATCATTCGTTTGCCATGTAAATCTAAAATACGGCTTTGTGCAAATCCTCCTAAAAGTACCTCTCTCATCTTTTCGAGATTAACCCCTGCTTTCTTTGCCATTGAAAAGGCCTCAGCTACTGCCTGTATAGTAATGCCAACTATCATTTGATTACATGCCTTTGTAACCTGACCTGCACCGGCATCACCAATTAGGATGATATTTTTACCCATAGCCTGAAAAACCGGCAGAGCCCTGTTGAAGGCTTCTTCTGATCCTCCTGCCATAATTGACAAGGTCCCCGCTTCAGCACCGACCTGCCCACCCGAAACGGGAGCATCAAGGGCTGAAACCCCTTTCTCTTTTAGACTATTGTAAATCTCTATTGTCACACCCGGTGAAATGGTAGACATGTCTATAAATAAAGAGCCCTTTTTGATTCCGGGAAGTATTTCAGAAACAACCTGTTTTACTTCCGGTGAATCAGGTAACATCGTGATAATGATATCCGAATTTGCTGAAAGATCTGCAACACTATCAAATATCTTTGCCCCGGCGGACTGAACAATTCCAGATGAACTGCTTTTAATTAAAACATTTACCTCAAAACCGGCTTTTAATAAATTTAATACCATGGGTTTTCCCATAATACCCAAACCGATAAATCCTATTTTTTCCATTATTAACTTATTACAATTTAAAATCCTTAAACCAGTGGGAACAATTTAGCACCTATCATAATGATAATCAGTCCGGTAAAACCCATAACTACCAACAAGGGAGAAATAGTTTTAAGTGCTTCCTTTTCTGTCAGGTTACTTAATTTACAAATAATCCAGAACCCGGAATCATTCATCCAGGGTACCAGCTTCGATCCGCAACCAATCGCTAAGCCCAAATACACAGGATGAAATGCCAAATCTGAATTCATAGCCATTCCGGATAAAATACCTGATGCTGTAATCAAAGCAACGGTTGCTGATCCCTGTGCAGTACGAACAACCGCAGCAATCATGAAAGCAAGAGGGATCAATGCCATTTGATAGCCTTTGGTCATATCGGCAATTTGGGAACTGATTCCGGTTTGCTGCAACATGCCTCCAAATGCACCCCCGGCAGCAGTAATCAGAATTATTCCCCCACCACTATTCAAAGCAGCCTGGATCTGTGATGAAATTCCTTCTTTTGAGCCCTTTTTACGACTGGCCAGTATCAATAAAGCTGCAATACCACCTATAACCAGGGCTGTATTCTTGTTTCCAAAGAATCCAACAACACTTATAAAAGTCTGAGTCATTGGCGAAAGGGTACTAAGGTCTGCTGGCTTCACAGCATTGACAATCGTATCAATACAAATAAAAACCAATGGGATCAGGATAGGCAATAAAGAAATCCCTAAACCCGGTAAGTGCCTGGTATCAATGATTGCAGCCGCCTTGATATCTTCAAGTTTGGCATCTGCTGAATCCCGCAATTCAATTGGACCTCTTTTATTCGACCAAACTGAGAAGAAATAACCTGCTGTAATGGTAAAAAGACCTACAATTGTACCTGCAACCATCATCAAACCAATTGGGATATTCATTTCACCAATTAAAAATAATGGGCCGGGTGCCGGTGGAACCAAAGAATTAGCCATCGCAGCCCCCGCCATAACACACATTACGAGCAACAAATAGCTATTTTTAATTCTTAGGGCCATAGATTTAACCAATGGCATCATTAAGAAAATTACAGTGTCAAAAAATACCGGAATACCTATAAAAAAGCTGCTCACAAGAAATGCTACCGGTGCTTTGTCCATCCCAGTTAAATACAGGATTGATCTGATTATTCGCTCAGCGGCTCCGCTTTCCAGTAAACACTTACCAATAATTGCAGCCATTGCAATCAGAATTCCAATCTTAACACAGGTATTTCCAAACTCCGTAGCAATGCGTTCTCCGACATTTCTTTTTGAAAAAGACAATGCCGCATCGGCAGACATCCCTTTGGATAAGGCATAATTTTGAAGAAATTCAGGTGGAGTAAGCATTGAAACAATAAATGCTGCGAATAGTAAAGCAAGAAAAGGGTGAAGTTTAAACCCGATAATCCCGCCAACAACTATGACTACCCCAATAAATAACAATAAAAAAGGATCGGTTACATACATAAGATTAATCGGATTAAATTTGTTGTTTTCTAAAATCTGCTAGTTTATTTGCCATATTCCGCGCACCATCAGCTACAAAAGTTGCATCGGCACCACAGGCCAGGAACCGGATTCCCATTTTATGGTATTTTTGATAATCATCGGGGTTAAAGAAAAGAATCCCTACGGCTTTATTTGCCTTTTTTGCAGCTCCAATAATTCTTTGAACTGCATCCAGAAAATCAGGATGATCAAATTGTCCGAAAATGCCTAATTCCATGGTCAGATCAGCGGGTCCGATAAAAAGAACATCCACTCCTTCAATAGCGGCTACTTCATCCAGGTGATTTAATACCTCCCGGGTTTCAATTTGTACCACACCAAGAATCTGATCTTTAGACTTTTGGTAATAATCATTAAAATTCAATCCGAATTGTGTGGCCCTAACCATTTTAGCGACTCCTCTGTTTCCAAAAGGAGGATAATGCAGACCTTTTACAACCTTCAATGCTTCTTCAGCATTGCGAACCTTAGGACACATCACGCCTTCAGCACCCATATCCAGAACCCGGTGAATTCGTTGGGGTTCTGTACTTTCTGCGCGAACTATTACTCCGGCAGAGGTATGCTCCATAGCTTGTATCTGCGAAAGGGTAGTACTTTCTGATCCTGCACCATGTTCCAGATCGATTAAAACCCAATCAAAACCGGATAGGCCAACTATTTCAGCAGTGACAGCACTGCCAAGATTTAACCAACAACCATTCAGGGTTTCCCCATTTAATAATCTCTGTTTTAAATTCTTCATGTTAAATCTGACAGTGCTGTTTGTATTTAAAATTTATTTGTTTTCCATCTGGTACTTGAAATATAATTATTTTTTATCCCACCAAACACGGGTATCCATAAATATCATCGCCTTTGTTTGGAATTTGACTGATCTAAGCCTTTGGTTACACTAAGTTCGGCGTGAGTATTGGTTAGTAACTGATAAAAGGATTGAGTTATCCCACTTTACTATTCATTCAAAGCCCCTTTAACCGGCCTTCCAATCCAAACTTGTGGCACTTTCAGCTTTAATAATTTAGCAATAGTTGCCGCCGTATCGAATGTCATGATGCTTTCTGTTAATTCCTTATTTCTTTGAATCCCCGGACCTCTAATTATCCATGGAATTTGCATTTCATTCATAGAGATCAAGCCATGTCCTTTATTTACACCGCCATGATCCGCAGTAAATAACACCACTGTGTTCTTCTCAATTCCTGCCTCCTTTATACTCTTCAAAATAGTTCCAATATGAGTATCGGTACGCTCAATGGCTGCATAATAATCAGAGGTTCCATGTCCTACATTATGGCCGACACTATCTACATCATGGAGATGAACAAACAAAAAATTTGGCTTCTTTTCTATGATATATTTTGATGCAGCATTGGCAATAGCTATATCTCCATTTGCATTCTGGTCATGATTTACTGCTGCTTTCGGAAAGAGATAGCCAATGCCATCCCATTCATATATTACACCAATCTCACTGTCTGGCTTTTCTTTACGCAAGAGTGCATAAACACTTGGAAACATCCCGTACTCGTCCAAAACCCTGGCAGGCATATCGGGCTTCTTACTGCCCCAGGTAGTATATCCGTGCAACTCCGGACCAGCACCCATCACCATCGATGCCCAGTTTGCAGCACTTGAAGAGGGCAGTACAGTTCTCGCCTGTAAGCTCCAGGAACCTTCTTTCATCATAGCTCTGAGATTTGGGACCTTCGCATTTTCAAAGGCATAGGCACCAAATCCATCAGAGCCAATTAATATAACATGCTTTATTTTCTGTGAAAAACCAGTTGACGGTGTCAGAGCAAAAAGAAATAATACGATTATTAGCTTCCTTAATTCATTCTTCATTTTTTATTTATTTTAAATAACAAAATCACAAATTAGTCTTAAAGAACAAAATCTAATTTTACAATCGGCGAAAACGATTATATTTAAATCAACAAACAGAATTCAAGAAAATCAACCCTTATGATTCTTACTTCATTAATGACAAAACGACTTCAGCTCCTGCTGCTGATATGTTTTACTTCGATATCAGTCACGGCAAATATCCGCTTACCAAATATTATCGGATCTCATATGGTTCTACAGCAAAAATCAAGCGTTAAGCTATGGGGCTGGGCCACACCGGGTGAGAAAATAGTTATTAAAACAGGCTGGGATAATGTCAGCTACCAAACTCAGGCAACTAATGATGCCAAATGGATAACAGAAATCAAAACCCCAGAGGCTGGAGGATCTTATTCAATAACATTACAGGGGAATAATACCATAGAACTTGAAGATGTCTTAATTGGAGAAGTATGGGTCTGTGGAGGCCAAAGCAATATGGAATGGTCAGGCACACAAAAATTACCACAAAGTCTGGAAGAAGCCCCAAATGCCCGAAATAATAAAATCAGACTATTTTACGTAAGTAAATCGACTTCAGCATTTCCACAAGATAATCTTGACGGGAAATGGGTGGTTTGCTCGCCTGAAGAAATGATTAAATTCAGTGCAATTGGTTATTTCTTCGGTAAAAACCTGAATGAGAAAATGAATACCCCAATCGGATTAATCAATTCAAACTGGGGAGGTACTCCCGCAGAGACCTGGACCCCGGAATATGTTGTCAATAATAACAGTATCATTAAAAAGGGTGCAGATGAACTAAAATCCCAACCCGGATGGCCTCATCAAACCGCATTGGCTTATAATGCGATGATCTTTCCATTAACTAATTACACCGTTGCAGGTGCAATCTGGTATCAGGGTGAAAGCAATGTCAGAACATATTATGCTTATGAGAAATTATTCACAGGTATGATTGATGCATGGCGTCAGCAATGGAATAAAAATTTTCCATTCTATTTTGTACAAATCGCCCCATTTACCTATGGATTTAAAAATGTTGGTGCTTTACTAAGGGAAACACAAACCAGATCTGCCAGTCACACTAATACAGGTATGGTAGTCATTACCGACTTAATTCCCGATACAAGCAACATACATCCTACGCCTAAGAAAGAAGTTGCTAAACGTTTATCCGATATGGCTCTGAACAAAACGTATGGTTACAGGGACATTTCCTGCGAAAGCCCTGTTTATAGCAGTCATACTATTGAAAAGGATAAAATTAAAGTTCAATTCACAAACGCATCAAACGGTTTGATTGCTAAAGGAGAACACATTGCAAGTTTTGAAATTGCGGCAGATGATAAAATCTTTTTGCCAGCACAGGCAAAAATTGAAGGCAACACTATAAGTGTCTATAACAAAAAGATTAAAAATCCTGTTGCAGTTCGGTTTGCCTTTAATAATACAGCTATTCCCAATCTGTTTAATAAGGAGGGATTACCTGTCAATTTATTCAGAACAGATAATTGGGAAATGGATACCAGTGCTATTAAAAAGTAAAATATTTTAATTTAAAATTAAATTTATTAATTGCTTAGAAATATTTCTAAACTTCTATTATGAACAACAAATCCAGCAGAAGAAAATTCATCAGCACGGCGGTAATTCTTACCGCGGGCAGCACAACAATGGCCGAAACTTTATCTATGAAAACTAAAAACAATAAAATTGCACATCAGGTATATTTCTGGCTAAAAAATCCGGAAGACCGGCAAAAACTAATCGATGGAGTAAATACACTCAAAAAAATTAAGACGGTCCGCCAAATGCATGTTGGTATAGTAGCCGGAACTGAAAAAAGAGATGTAATAGATACAAGCTGGGGTGTATCATTGCTATTATTCTTCGATGATATTGCAGGAGAGGCAAGCTATCAAACAGATCCAATTCACCTGGATTTCGTGAAGAATTATAGTAATCTATGGAATAAGGTTGTTATTTATGATGCAGAAATGGTATAAACTTAAGGAAATCAAACTATCGGGTCTGATTTCAGGATATATTTTCAAAAAAGCATTAATATAAAAACAAGAGGGGGCAAATGCCCCCTCTTCAATTATGTCAGACAGCCGGATTCAGGTCTTTTTGCTTTTTCATATAGAAATAAAGACCAAGAAAGGCGACAATTAGTATAGCAGGAAAAATCAGCATATTCGATAATGTAGCCTGACCAGCAGCTAAATCGGCGGCATCTCCGGCCAGGCCCTGAGATACTGCAGCTATTTTATTGTCCTGAATCCATCCTCCAATGATTGGTTGAAACATTGAAGAAGAAAACATTCCGATACCACCCATGATTGATAGTCCAAGAGCTCCTGTTTGAGGCATATTTTCTGCAATAAAGCCGATCATATTTGGCCAGAAATAACAAATTCCAAGAGCATAAAAAACAGCGGCTACATACAGCATGCTGCCATCCATTGTACTCAACATATAAATACCAAGTACACCGAATACTGCAGATCCTAATAGAACTCCTACTGTATTTAATTGCTTGATCAGAGAGCCTGCAAAATACCGTCCAACAGCCATCAAACCAGTTACCAGAGCCAAAATAAGCATTGGGCTTGCACCTGCCTTTGCCAGAATAGGGCCTACCCATTGCTGTGGACCAAATTCAGATATTGCGGTTAAAGCCATGCAAGCAGCCATGAACAGGTACAAAGGGTTCAACATCGCTTTAAAGTTATCCAAAGTTGAATTTTCGACGATCCTTGGTTTTGGGAAATTTTGACCAAAGAATAAAACAGCATAAATAATGGTCGGTATCAGAATTACCCAAATTTGAGACTGCCAGCTCATGTTTGCATCAGTCATAAATTTAGAAATCAATGCTCCTAAAACTATCCCACCCGGAAACCACATGTGAAAACGATTCATTTTTTTGCTGAAATTCAAGCCGGAATAAGAATCAGCAATCATAGGATTACAAGCTGCTTCGGTACAACCATTACCTAAACCAATTAAAAGTGTAGAAATCAATAAGGTGTCATATCCGGTTGCATAAATTGTCAAGATTATACCAATTGCGTGGGCTAACAATGCAATTTGCATAATCAATTTGGGGCCAATGCTAGAGTAAAAAATACCTCCCAGAATCATGGAAATCGGGAAGCCCAAAAACCACATTTGATTAATGTGACCTAACTGTACCGGGTCTAAATTCAATTCAGTTCCCAGCTGGGTTAAGATTCCCGCCCGAATACTAAACGAAAAGGCCGTAGTAATCAGTGCAAAACAACTCGCCAGAAAGAGGCGATTTGCATTAATAGTTTGACTCATAACAGTTTTAATTTTTAAGGTTTAATATTAGGGTTGATTTCAAAACATTAAATTAAAGTAGATAAAATATTATGAAATTAAAAACCTAATTAACTGAGTTTGATATAAAGAAGGTTAAAAGATAGGCATGTAATTAACCAGATAAAAGCTTTGGAAACACAATAATATGATTTTGGAAACCAATACCTGTGTTTTATAGGGTAGTTCAGCCCTTTCCTCCGGAGTATTTCCGGCAAGAAATCGCATTCCATTTCAGATTACCAAAAGCCGGAAGATACCTCCTCCGGCAAGGTTTATTTTACCCGGGGCTGTTTTTCATAGGGACGGGCAGTCCGGCAAAAGGACCACCTGCCATTTGATACAAACCCGGGTGGCAGCTCTAGCTTTTTTGCTTAATATTTTTCATGATTTCTACTAAATCTGCTGCAAAAAACTAGGGCAGAACACGGGAAT
>CAZGCG010000062.1:0-13209 GCA_964524205.1 uncultured Sphingobacterium sp.
GTTGTAGGATTAAAGTAAATGGTACTTAATCTCCAATCCTTTAATCCTATCATCCTATAATCCTAATCCATCCTAATCCATCCTAATCCTATATCTTATTTGCCAACCAATCTCCAACCTCACTAGTCTTATACGCTTTATTTTTACCCGCAATATCCTCAGTCACAATTCCTTCTTCTAATGATTTATTGACTACGGCCCTGATCAGTTCAGCCTCTTCCTTCAATCCGAACGCATCTTCGAACATCATTGCTGCGGAAAGAACAGTAGCCAAAGGATTGGCAATATCTTTTCCTGCTGCCTGTGGGTAGGAGCCATGTATAGGCTCAAATAAGGACGTGTGTAATCCCATTGATGAGGATGGCATTAATCCCATTGAACCTGAAATAACTGATGCCTCATCTGTCAAAATATCTCCGAAAAGGTTTTCAGTGATCATTACATCATATGAACTTGGCCATTGAACCAGACGCATAGCTACCGCATCTACAAATTCATAGCTTACAGTAACTTCAGGATAATCTTTTTCCATATCCTGAACAGTTTCGCGCCATAGACGTGAACTTTCTAAAACGTTTGCTTTATCTACGCAGCACAATTTCTTTGAACGTTTCATCGCCATTTCAAAACCTAATTTCGCCAGACGAATGATCTCATCGCGGGTATAGGTACAGGTATCAAACGCAGTATTACCATTGTCTTTTCTGCCACGCTCGCCAAAGTAAATTCCACCTGTTAACTCACGCAGAATGATCAGGTCTGTTCCTTCAATACGTTCTCTCTTCAGGGGAGAATTGTCAATTAATGAAGGAAAGGTAAAAGTTGGGCGAACGTTTGCGAACAAACCCAGTTTTTTACGCATCTTCAATAATCCCTGCTCAGGACGTACAGGAGCTTTTGGATCATTATCATATTTCGGATCACCGATCGCACCAAACAGGATCGCATCAGCAGCCATACATACCTCATGGGTTGAATCAGGGTAAGGTTCACCCACTGCATCAATAGCACATGCACCTGTTAATGCAGAGGTCCAGTTGATTTCATGATTGAATTTCTTTGCAATGGCATTACATACTTTTACAGCCTGATCAATTACTTCAGGTCCTATTCCATCTCCGGCTAAAAGGGCGATATTTAGTTTCATTTTTTTAAAGTTATAAGTAGTAAGTTATAAGTATTAAGTTTTGATAACGTTGAAATTTTTACTAGTAAGACAATTGTATATGTTAATATCAATCTACTAACAACTAACAACCAACCACCTAACCAACTAATATTAAGTTATAGGTATGGTAAATCTTTACTTTGATGATAATTGTAAATGTTAATATCGATTTACTAACAACCAACAACCAACAACTAACAACCACCTAAATTATATTAAGCATTTTCTGTGTCGCCTTAATCGCGCATACGGTCTGGTCTGAATCAAGGCCACGGGTAATGAATTTTTTGGTTGGTGTTTCCCAGGTAATGATCGTTTCGCATAAGGCATCCGAATTACTTCCCGGTGCAATTCTTACTGCATAGTCGATCAACTTAGGAAGGCATGCCTTCTTTTTCTCATAGACCTTGCCCAATGCTTTCATAAAGGCATCAAATTGTCCATCGCCCTGAGCATTCTCTTCAAATAATTCTCCATCAAAGCGCACAGAAATCGTCGCAGATGGTCTTAATCCTTTGGAATGCGTCAATACATAAGAATCAACAATCACCTTATCTGTAGTTGAGGGACTGTTCAGAACATCAGAAATGATATATGGAAGGTCTTCCTTAGTTACCGTTTCTTTCATGTCACCCAGTTCGATAACACGCTGTGTTACTTTTTTCAGATCCTGATCGCTCAACTTCAGCCCCAGTTCCTGGAGATTCTTTTCAATATTAGCTTTGCCCGAGGTTTTTCCTAAGGCATAGGTACGTTTTCTTCCAAAACGTTCCGGAAGCAGGTCATTAAAATATAGGTTGTTCTTACTGTCTCCGTCGGCATGAATACCTGCAGTTTGTGTGAACACATTATCACCTACGATCGGCTTGTTTGATGGAATCCTGATCCCTGAAAATGTTTCTACCAGTTTACTAACCGTATAAATTGCTTCTTCATTGATATTGATCTCAACCTCTGGCATAAAATCATTGATAGCTGCAACCGCACTGGCCATGGAGGCATTGCCTGCCCTTTCACCCATGCCATTTACAGTTAAATGCAAACCATCGGCTCCGGCTCTGATAGCCTCGAGGATATTGGCATTGGCCAGGTCGTAATCATTATGCGCATGAAAGTCGAAATGAAGTTTCGGATACCTGGTTTTGATCTGCGAAATATATTTGAAGGTTTCTGAGGGTGTCAATACTCCAAGGGTATCAGGTAACAGTATCCTTTTTACCGGCTGTCCGGCAAGAAAATCAAGATACTGAAATACGTATTCCGGAGAATTACGCATGCCATTACTCCAGTCTTCAAGGTAAACATTGCTTGAAATACCGTGCTTTGCTGCTAATGTAAAGATGTCAGCAATTTCAGCAAAGTGCTGTTCCGGAGTCTTTTTCAATTGATGTTTCAGGTGGTTTAAAGAGCCTTTGGTTAAAAGGTTCTGCACCTTAACACCCGCTTTAGCCATCCAATCAATTGAAACTCCCTGGTCTACAAATGAAAGTACCTCAATCTGGTCAGTATGGCCATGGGTATTTGCCCAATCCATAATGGCCTTTACTGAAGCAAACTCACCCTCCGATACTCTGGCAGATGCCACCTCTACACGGTCAACCCTGAGCTCCTCAAGGAGGAGCTGAGTGATGGTAAGTTTTTCCGAAATAGAAAACGACACTCCTGAGGTTTGTTCACCATCACGGAGTGTTGTATCCATTATTTCTATTTTCTTCTTTCCCATTTATATGGTTTTATTTATATCGGCAGGTTGGATGCAAATTCTTGTATTTCCGGTTTAATATTTACCAGATAATCAATGTCATCAAAGCCATTGAGCATATTGCTTTTTTTGTATGAGCTGATGTCAAATGACTCTTTTTCGCCTGTAGACAGAATGCTGATCGTCTGCTCCGGCAAGTTCACTTCTAGTTCCGTTTTTGGATCTGCTTCAATCGCCTGAAAGATCTTATCAGCAAATTCAGGACTTACCTGTACCGGTAAAACTCCGATGTTCAGGCAGTTACCTTTGAAAATATCTGCAAAGAAGCTGGACACCACACATCTGAATCCGTAATCATAAATTGCCCATGCAGCATGTTCTCTGGATGAACCTGAACCAAAGTTCTTTCCTCCAACCAGAATTTTGCCGCTGTAAAGCGGGTTATTGAGTACAAACTCTGCTTTCGGACTGTTATCTGAATTATATCTCCAGTCGCGGAAAAGGTTATCCCCGAATCCTACACGTTCTGTTGCTTTTAAGAAGCGGGCAGGAATGATCTGATCAGTATCCACGTTTTCAATTGACAATGGAACTGCAGAACTTCTTAATATGTTGAATTTATCGTAAGCCATTTTGATGTCTTTATGCGAAATTTCGCCTGTTATTGGATTAATGTTCTAGGATCAGTTACTACTCCGGTTACTGCAGCAGCAGCTGCTACCAGCGGACTTGCCAGCATAGTTCTGGAACCAGGTCCCTGACGTCCTTCAAAGTTTCTGTTCGAAGTACTTACAGCATATTTTCCTGCGGGGATTTTATCATCATTCATTGCCAGACATGCAGAACAACCCGGCTGACGCAAAGTAAATCCAGCTTCAGTGAAAATATCCAATAATCCTTCTTCCTGAATTTGTTTTTCAACGATATGCGATCCCGGAACAAGCCATGCGGTAACATTATCAGCTTTCTTTCTTCCTTTTACAATGGAAGCAAAAGCTCTGAAATCTTCAATTCTGCCATTCGTACAGCTGCCAATGAATACATAATCTACCGGTTTTCCCATCATTGCCTCGCCTTCATGGAAACCCATGTAGTTTAATGATTTGGCAAATGTTGCAGCCCCGCCTTCAACTTCTCCTGCTTTAGGGATTGCATTCGAAATGCCCATACCCATTCCAGGATTAGTTCCGTAGGTGATCATCGGTTCAATGGTAGAACCATCAAATGTATATTCCTTATCAAAAACTGCATCTGCATCTGTTTTCAGGCTTTTGTAATACGCCAGTGCTCTGTCCCATGCTTCGCCTTTCGGACTGAATTCGCGACCTTTCACATAGTTGATAGTCGTTTCATCTGGTGCGATCATACCACCTCTGGCACCCATTTCAATGCTCAGGTTACATACAGTCATCCGGCCTTCCATACTCATATTTTCGAATACTTCGCCCGCATACTCTACAAAGTATCCTGTAGCACCTGAAGTACTCAACTGAGAAATTATGAACAGTGCAACATCTTTCGGTGTTACTCCTTTACCCAATTCACCATTGATGTTGATTCTCATCTTCATTGGCTTAGGCTGCATAATGCACTGCGTAGTAAGTACCATCTCAACTTCAGAGGTACCGATACCGAAAGCGATTGCACCAAAGGCACCATGAGTTGAGGTATGTGAATCACCACAAACAATAGTTGCTCCCGGTTGGGTGATACCATACTCAGGACCTACCACATGTACGATACCATTTTTCTGATGACCTAAACCCCAGTAGCTGATTCCATGTTCTTTTGAATTGGATTCAAGTGCTTTCAGCTGATTTGCTGAAAGAGGATCTGCAACAGGTAAATGCTGATTGATGGTCGGGGTATTATGATCCGCTGTAGCAAATGTGCGCTCAGGATACAATACCTTTAGTCCTCTGGTTTTCAAACCAAGAAATGCTACCGGACTAGTAACTTCATGAACCATGTGACGGTCAATAAATAACACATCAGGCCCACCTTCAATCTTACGAACCACGTGAGAATCCCACACTTTGTCAAACAATGTATTGCTCATATATTTTAGTATTTAGTACTTTGTACTTAGTATTTAGTACTCAGTATTTAGTATTTAGATATTAACCGATTTATCACTTATTACTTACAACTTATAACCTACCACTTATAACTTCTAAACAAATTTATTCAGTGCATCCAGATAGGCATTTGCCGAAGCACGCACGATATCTGTACTGAAACCATAGCCTTTGTAGGATTTTCCTTCATTTATTACCAGCATATCCACTTTACTCACATCATCACTGCCACTGTGGATCGCATGGATATTAAACTCTTTGATGTTGAAGCTTCTGCCGATGATTTTTTCAATTGCTTTGATCGTGGCATCTACCGGTCCGTTTCCTGTTGATAAAGCTTCATGGACAGCACCCTTGTAAAACAATTTAATAGTTGCTTCCGGACTTGCCTGATCACCGCAACTCACCTGCAAACTCTTGATAGAAAGACCGTCTTTGTAATTTGACTCAGCCTTATCGCCCATAAGCAGGAGAATATCATCATCTCTGATCTCTTTTTTACCATCGGCCATGGTCAGGAATTTATCATAAACCTGATCAAGATCGATCCGTTCTATGGTATATCCCAAACGCTCAAGATGATGGTTTAGGGCATGCCTTCCGCTGCGTGCAGTAAGAATGATCTCAGACTGGTCAATACCTACATCTTCAGGATTGATAATTTCATAAGTCTCACGGTGTTTTAATACACCATCCTGATGAATACCTGAACTATGCGCAAATGCATTCTTACCAACAATGGCTTTGTTCGGCTGAACAGGCATGCGCATCATACGGCTCACCATCCCGCTAAGCTCGTATAAGTGTTTGCTATTTACCTGATGAGTGAAATTAAGGCTTTTGTGAGTCTTTAAAATCATCACAATTTCTTCCAGTGCCGTATTCCCGGCACGTTCTCCGATTCCATTGATCGTACACTCTACCTGCCGTGCTCCATTCTGAATACCGGCAATACTATTTGCAGTAGCTAATCCCAGATCATTATGGCAATGAACTGAGATAATAGCCTGATCAATGTTTTTTACATTCTCTTTCAGGAAACGGATCTTTTCGCCGTATTGTTCAGGCAGGCAATATCCGTTTGTGTCGGGGATATTTACTACAGTGGCTCCTGCTGCAATAACAGCTTCGACCATTTGAGCCAGAAATACGTTATCAGCTCTGCCTGCATCCTCTGCATAGAACTCGATATCCTCAACAAAACTTTTGGCATACTTCACAGCCTCAACGGCACGTTCAAGAACTGCTTCCCTGGTACTATTGAATTTATATTTTATGTGGTTATCGGATGCACCGATTCCTGTATGAATTCTTGGTCGCTTAGCAAACTTTAATGCTGCAGCAGCCGAATCAATATCCCCTTTATTTGCACGGGTTAATGCACAAATTACCGGCTCACGAACAGCCTTAGAGAGTTCGACTACACTTTGAAAATCACCGGGGCTTGAAATCGGGAAGCCGGCTTCAATGATATCTACCCCAAGTCTTTCGAGGGCTTTGCCTATTTCGATCTTTTCAACAGTAGATAACTGACATCCGGGTACCTGTTCTCCATCCCTTAAGGTGGTGTCAAAAATATAGATGCGGTTTGGGTCGTGTAACATATTATTTTCTTTAACAGAGCATTTTGCTCCATTTCTTGCCTGAATTCAGAGGCTATGATCTTTAATGATGAGGCTTAAGCCCCATCGAATATTTTATAAATGGTTGAACTTTCGTAATCTTCAATACTTTCCAGATGGTTTAACAGATAATCAGTATCGTTATAACCTGCAATTATTGCTGCACCATCATGGGTGATCATTTCTGATCTTTCGTTTGCCGGTTTAGAATGGATTAGCCTGGAAAGACCAATACCATAATTCCCCGGACCTATATCTTCTGCATCGAACTCAAGAACCTCGTCAAAAACCGAAGCCTCATCAGAATACAGACTTTGCCATAATGAAAGAGTTTCTTCTGCACTTTCACCTTCCGGCATAATTCCATTGCTGCGCAGGTATTCGAAAGTGGTCTCATCCGGAGCAATCAATCCGCCAATAGCACCAATTTCCCTGCTCATATTGCAGATAGCCATCCGGCCCTCCATATCCAGATCAAGGATAGTATCTCCTGCATATTCAATAAAATAACCATTGGCCTCTGTTGCAGATATTTCTGAAAGCAGGTAATGATTAATATCTTTTGCTCCAAGCCCTTTAGCCAATCTCCCATTCACTTCTACCTTCATTCGCTTAGGCTTGTTTATCAGCAAGCATTGTGTTGCCAATACCTGTTCTACCAGTAACTCACTGATGCTGATAGGTAATACCCCAAAAGCACCCAGATCATCCGTATGATTCTGATCAAAAACCAGGGTTTGTCCCGGAAATGCAATCAAAGTATCGGTCTGATCAACATGATTCTGTTCAAACTTTTCCAATCCGAAGTCAAGACAATTCCTGTTGAAGAGGTCAAGCTGAAATCGGGACAGGTCTGATACTGGCAGATGCTGGCTATAAGCCGGATCTTTCAGAACCAGCGTTTGTGCAGGTCTGAAAACTGAGACATTGCGTTTCCGTAAACCTTCAAAAGCCCGCGCACTTGTTTTCTTATTGATGAGATGAACATCAATATATAAGATATCCGGAAAGCCTGCATTTCTGCTGACTACATGTTTATTCCAGATCTTATCAAACAGGGTTAGTGCCATGGTTTGAAGGTTATAAGTTGTAAGTTCTAAGTTTCTGCGCAATGGCTTTCTACTTATAACTTACAACTTTTACTTATAACTTATTACTTATTACTTCTCAGGTTGATTCTCAGGGCGTAAACTTCTTACTGCCTGACCTGCCTGCCAGATCTCACTGTCATGAAGTGTTTTAAGCTCTGCTTCAAGTTTTACACGGTAATCAGGCTGGCTGTTCAATTTAATTGTACGCTCAGCTTCTTTACCTGATGCTACACTCTCATATAATTCATCAAATACAGGCTGGGTAGCATCACGGAAACGTCCTTTCCAGTCTAAAGCACCGCGTTGTGCTGTAGTTGAGCAGTTCGCATACATCCAGTCCATACCGTTTTCTGCTACCAATGGCATCAGACTCTGAGTAAGTTCTTCAACAGTTTCGTTGAATGCTTCAGAAGGAGAGTGACCGTTTCTGCGAAGCGTATTGTATTGTGCTTCGAAGATACCTGCGATTGCACCCATCAAAGTTCCACGCTCACCGGTTAAGTCAGAGTAAACTTCTTTACGGAAATCAGTTTCGAACAGGTATCCTGATCCAACACCAATTCCTAGTGCAATTGCACGTGTTCTGCCTTTTCCTGTAGCATCCTGGTGGATAGCGAATGATGAATTCAAACCTTTACCAGCTAAAAACAGACGGCGTAATGATGTACCTGATCCTTTTGGAGCAACCAGGATCACATCTACATCAGCAGGAGGGATAATACCTGTTTGCTCTTTGTAAGTGATACCAAATCCATGAGAAAAATAAAGTGCTTTTCCTGGAGTAAGGTATTTTTTGATTGTTGGCCAAAGTGCAATCTGTCCGGCATCTGAAAGCAGATATTGAATGATTGTACCTTTTTCGGCAGCTTCTTCAATTTCGAACAAAGTTTCGCCAGGAACCCATCCGTCAGCAATAGCTTTATCCCAGGTTTTTGAATCTTTACGCTGTCCGATAATAACTCTGATGCCATTATCGCGCAGGTTTAATGCTTGTCCGGGACCCTGAACACCATAACCGATAATTGCTACAGTTTCATCCTTCAGAACTTCGCGAGCCTTGTCTAAGGGGAATTCTTCGCGGGTTACTACCTCTTCTGTAACTCCACCGAAATTGATCTTTGCCATATTGTTTTGTTTTTACTTTTTACTTTTTGTTTTTTATTTAATGATTTTACTTTTTGATTGTCTCTTTATTGAGTTTACATGGTGAATATCCGCTGACCTTTATTCAGGTACTCATTTTCAACCACATCCTCACCAGGTTCTGCTTTTTCAAATTCACGCAGTTTGCGGTTAAAGCCATCACTGTTCTTGATAATGGCTACGCGTGCACTGCGAACAAACTCAATGAGTCCGAATGGTTGAAGGATTTTGATCAAAGCATCTGTTTCTTCCCTGTGCCCGGTAGTTTCAAATACCGTATAATCCTTGCGGATCACAACCGCTCTGGCGCCATTTTCACGAAGTAAACGCTCTACACTTGCCTTTTCTGCAATAATATCTGTAGGCACTTTATAAAGAGCCATCTCCTGCCAGATAATATCATCATTGGTATTGAAATATACTTTCAGGACTTCAACTTGTTTTTCGATTTGCCTTGAAAGTTTTCTTACCACATCTTCTGTTTCCTGAACCACAATATTAAAGCGGTGAATACTCTCAATCTCAGATGGAGAGGTATTCAGACTATGGATATTTATTTTGCGACGGGTGAAGATGATCGCAATCCGGTTAAGGAGCCCAATCTGGTTCTCAGTGTAAACAGTAATGGTGAATTCCTGCTTAGCCTCACCCCGGCCCTCTCCTGAGGAGAGGGGGGCTGGTGTGCTATTAATTTTATTTGAATCCATATAATTTTCTTTAGCCTCCCCTTTGGGGAGGTTGGTGGGGCTTATTATTTCAATCTGATCTCACTCACACTGCATCCTTGCGGTACCATCGGGAAGACATTATTCTCCTTGGTAACCATCACTTCAAGCAGGAATGAACCTTTGTGTTCAAGCATTTCTTTTAATGAAGAGGAAATTTCCCCACGCTCTGAAATACTCTTTCCTTTAATTCTGTAGGCTGCAGCAAGGGCAACAAAATCAGGACTCTCTATGTCAACGAAAGAATAACGGTGCTGATTAAAAAGCTCCTGCCATTGTCTTACCATTCCCAGGAACCTGTTGTTCAGAATCAGGATCTTCACATCGATATTACTCTGCATGATTGTACCCAATTCCTGAAGGGTCATCTGAAAGCCTCCGTCACCGATAACAGCAACTACTGTACGCTCTGGTGCTCCAAATTTTGCTCCTATGGCTGCCGGTAAGGCAAATCCCATAGTTCCAAGGCCACCACTGGTTACATTGCTTCTTGTTTTATTCAGTTTGGCATACCTGCAGGCTACCATCTGATGCTGACCTACATCGGTAACGATGATTGCCTCGCCATTAGTTAATTCATTTAAATGGCTGATCACTTCCCCCATAGTCAGTTCACCGGAAGCAGGATTCAGTTCATCCTTAATAACAGCTTCGATCTCTTTCTGTTCGAAATCTCTGAATTTCTGTAGCCATTCAGGATAGGTTTTCTGCTGAATAAGCGCTGTTAAGGCCGGTAAGGTCTCCTTACAATCGCCCCAGACCGGAACAGTAGTCTGTACGTTTTTATCTATTTCTGAAGGGTCGATATCCAGGTGGATGATCTTTGCCTGTTTGGCATACTTGTCAAGGCGGCCTGTTACACGATCGTCAAATCTCATTCCAATGGCAATCATTACGTCGCATTCATTGGTTAATACATTAGGCCCGTAATTTCCATGCATACCCAGCATGCCCACATTCAATGGGTGATCTGTTGGGATAGCACCGGCTCCCAGTATGGTCCATGCGGAAGGGATTCCACTCTTTTCAACGAAAGCTTTGAATTCCAATTCAGCCTCCCCAAGGATTACTCCCTGTCCCCACAATACAAATGGCTTTTTTGCCTGATTGATCAGGGCTGCCGCCTGTTCTATATATTCATTGCGGATGAGCGGTTTAGGACGGTAGCTACGGATATGATTGCAGGGGGTATAACCACTATAATCGAATTTCTGTATCTGAGCATTCTTTGTAATATCAATCAAAACAGGTCCGGGTCTTCCACTTCTCGCGATGTAGAAAGCCTTGCTGAGTACTTCAGGAATTTCTGTAGCATCAGTAACCTGATAATTCCATTTTGTGACAGGAGTAGTGATATTGATCACATCTGTTTCCTGAAATGCATCAGTACCCAGAAGATGTGCGAATACCTGTCCGGTGATACATACAAGCGGAGTGCTGTCGATCATAGCATCTGCTAATCCGGTGACCAGATTGGTAGCACCGGGACCGCTGGTAGCAAATACCACACCCACTTTGCCCGAAGTTCTAGCAAAACCCTGACCGGCGTGAATTCCGCCCTGCTCATGTCTTACCAGAATATGGTTTAATTTCTCCTTGTAATCGTACAATGCATCATAGATCGGCATAATTGCCCCGCCCGGGTATCCGAATATTACTTCGGTGCCTTCAGCGATCAATGCTTCGAGAAGGGCTACAGAACCAGAAACTTCTATCGTTTCAACTCCTGTGGGGTTACTCAATGCCTGCTGCTCAATTTCCATAATTATTTATTTATGTGTTCGTATCATTGATCTGATGAGTCGATTCATCTGATCAATTCTTTATTCTTCGTCTGTAACGCAGCCTTCGCTGGCGTTCTTTACCTGTTTAAAATATTTAAATAACACTCCATTCTTAACAGGAGGTGCCGGCTGCTGCCATTGTTTTCTTCTGTGTTCCATTTCTTCGGCGGTGATCATCACATCGATGGAGTTTTTATTCGCATCGATCTGAATGATATCATCATCCTTTACAAGGCCAATATTTCCGCCTTCAAAAGCTTCCGGGGTAATATGTCCAACCACAAAGCCATGAGTTCCTCCTGAGAAGCGTCCATCTGTAATAAGCGCAACTGAAGCACCTAAGCCGGCTCCGAAGATCGCAGAGGTAGGCTTAAGCATTTCGGGCATACCCGGTGCACCTTTTGGTCCAACATTCCTGATTACAACAACATCACCTGCTTTAACTTTACCACTGCTGATACCATGGATCAGTTCAAATTCGCCGTCAAATACACGCGCCGGACCGGTGAAGGATTCTCCTTCTTTTCCGCTGATTTTAGCAACAGAACCCTGAGGTGCAAGGTTGCCGTAAAGCATTTGTAAATGACCTGTTTTCTTAATCGGATTTTCGTAAGGATAGATTACATCCTGATTTTCAAAATTAAGATCAGCAGCTTCGGCCACATTTTCTGCCAGTGTTTTTCCTGTAACGGTCAGGCAATCACCATGAAGCAAACCTTTTTGTAATAGATATTTTAAAACTGATGGTAATCCGCCAATTGCATGAACGTCTTCCATCATATATTTTCCGCTTGGTTTAAGATCAGCAATAACAGAAGTTTCATCACTTATCTTCTGGAAATATTCAAGATCAAGTTTAATTCCAACCGATTTAGCCATCGCAATCAAATGCAGAACGGCATTGGTTGAACCACCCAGAACCATTACCGTTACTATGGCATTATGAAATGCCTTTTCTGTCATGATGTCCCTTGGTTTGATATCCTTTTCCAGAAGTATCCTTATGTATTTACCAGCATCCAAACATTCCTGTTTCTTCTCTTCGCTCAAAGCCAGATAGGTTGAGCTGTAAGGTAAGCTCATTCCCATGGCTTCAATTGCTGATGCCATCGTATTTGCAGTATACATACCACCACATGCACCTGCACCCGGACAAGCACGTTCTATAACTCCCTGAAAATCTTCTTCTGCAAGGTTGCCGGCCATTTTCTGACCTAATGCCTCAAATGCCGAAACAATATTCAGCGATTGTCCTTTATAATTTCCGGAATGGATACTCCCGCCATAAACCATGATTGCCGGTCTGTTCAAACGGCCCATCGCCATGATAGCTCCCGGCATATTCTTATCACAACCTGGTAATGCAATAAGTCCGTCGTAATAGTGACCACCGCAAACAGTTTCGATAGAATCGGCGATCAAATCTCTGGAAACCAGAGAGTAACGCATTCCTTCTGTACCATTTGTTATACCATCACTGATACCAATGGTATGAAACATCAAACCAACAAGATCATTATTCCAGACACCTTTCTTGACTACTGCGGCAAGTTCGTTCAGGTGCATATTACAAGTATTGCCATCATAGCCCATACTTACAATGCCTACCTGTGCCTTGGCCAGATCTTCTCTGGTCAATCCGATCCCGTACAACATAGCCTGTGAGGCTGGTTGTGTTGGATCCTGAGTGATTGTTTTGCTGTATTTATTAAGTTCCATTGTTCAGATTCTTGTATCTTAATTTTTATTTTTTTTGACTATATTTTATCTAAAAAAAAAGCCTTTCTGTTAAAGGAAGGCGCTGGTCTTTTTTATTGATTTTAAAAGATTTTACACCTTAACAGCAGGGACGAGCAGAATATAATTCAGAATATAAACGAGGGAAAGGATACCCGG
>CAZGCG010000063.1:0-12779 GCA_964524205.1 uncultured Sphingobacterium sp.
TTAATATAATTTGATAATAAATTTCATCATTAGATAGTTTAAGGACATTTCACCTAAATAACCATACCAGATAAAACTTTCAGGATAAACTTGTTTTCAGTTTCTAGGTTTAATATTTAATGGGGCACTCCCTTTGCATTACAAAGGTCGATGGAGATCTTTATAAAAAATATGGTTTGCGCCCGATGTAAAATGGTTGTAAAGCTCGAGCTTGAAACACTTGGAATTTATTACAATGAAATTGAGCTGGGGAAAGTCGATACTATAGGAACTCCAAGTCATGAGCAAATAGAAAAGTTCAGGACTGCATTACTTAATTCTGGATTAGAACTTCTTGAAAATAAAAGAATTGTCCTGGTCGAAAAGATCAAGCATACCATTATTGATATGGTTTACAATATGGATAGCCCTCTAAGAACTAATTTTTCTGATTATTTAAGTGAAAAATTAGATTTTGATTATACCTATCTGGCCAACATTTTTTCCGAAACAACCAGAACAACTATAGAACAATTCATTATCCACAAAAGAATTGAGAGAGCTAAAGAGTTAATTTGGTGTAATGAATTTACTCTAACAGAAATTTCCTGGAAACTGCACTTCAGCAGTGTGGCGCATCTGTCGTCACAATTCAAAAAGGTAACAGGATTTACCCCATCCCACTATAAAAACAGTCCTTTAAGCAGCCACTCAATGCTTCAGCAAGTGTGAATAATGTAATTTATTTCCAGAATTGTATAACATCCTGATTTGCTTTCTTAGGTAGGTTTGTTTAGTCCTGTGGTCTGTTAAATCCATTCTATGGGACTATAAAAACCTATAAAAAACCTATTATGAACAAAAAAATTACTGTTTTTAATAATAGCCCTCAAATGCTTCGAAGCAAAGGCTATTATACAATCAGCAAATCCATAGCTTTTATGGCTTTACTTTTTGTGGCCTTTCTTGCAGGATGTAAGAAGGATGATTTTACGGGAGAGGTTGTCGGACTTTGTCCGACGGTTACTACTGATCCGATTGATAAAGCTGTTAATGTGCCGCTAAATAAGGTAATAACGGCAACATTTAATACTGTAATGAAGGGGTCTACCATTAACAATTCAACATTTGTTATCAGGCAGGGAACAACTCAAATTGCTGGAAAAATAGCACCGACATCTGATGCAGCTGTTTTTACGTTTGATCCGGATGTGGATCTTTTACCATTTACAACCTATACCGGAACAATAAGTAAATCTGTTACAGATACTTTACGTACTGCTATGGTTGCTGATTATGTATGGACATTTACTACAATTCCGGTTGTTTCAGTATCAGCAGATCCAATTGCTGGTGGAACAGTTACGGGAGGCGGAGCATTTGCTCAAAGTTCTGTGGTAACCGTAAGTGCGGTACCAGCAGCAGGATATACATTCCTTAACTGGACTGAGTCTGATAATGGTCCTTCAGTTTCTAACAGTGCGAGTTATCAGTTTCCTATGAATGGAAACCGAACACTCATTGCGAATTTTGAGGTAATTCCTCCGGGACAGTTTGCTGTGGTATTGTCATCAAACCCCGCAGCTGGAGGTACAACAATTGGTGCAGGCTCATTTAATGCGGGTTCAAGTGTAACCGTATCGGCAAGAGTCAACGCAGGTTATACCTTTGTTGACTGGACAGAAAATGGTGTCAGAGTATCAACAAGCTCTAACATACAATTTACATTAAATGCTAACAGAAACTTTGTGGCTAATTTCAGGGCAATACCGGCCTCACAGTTTGCAGTTCTTTTATCATCAAGTCCTGCCGCAGGTGGAACAACAGATGGTGAAGGTGCATATGCATCCGGAACATCAGTTACCATTAGCTCTGTGGCAAACACAGGATATACTTTTGCAAACTGGACAGATCTGGCCAGTGGGGCAGTAGTCTCTGCAAGTCCGAACTATACGTTCGCTTTGACTGCTAACAGAACTTTGGTTGCAAATTTCTTATTGAATAACTATACGCTGACTGTTAATGCAGTAAATGGTACAGTATCAAAAGCACCTGATCAGGCGACTTACAGCCACGGAAGTAATGTAGTTCTAACAGCAACTCCTGTTGCAGGCTATGTATTCTCTTCCTGGAGTGGTGATGCTACAGGTACAGCGAATCCGCTTAGTGTCAGCATGACCAGTAATAAAACTATCACAGCTATTTTTACAGCGATACCTGCTAATCAGTATACTCTTACAGTTAACGCAGTGAATGGTTCGGTGGCAAAGGTTGCTGACCAACCTACATACACCAATGGAAGTATAGTAGTACTTACTGCTACACCTGCTGCGGGTTATACCTTCTCATCCTGGAGCGGAGATGCTACAGGTTCGGTAAATCCACTATCTGTGACTATGAATGCTAATAAAAATATCACAGCTAACTTCACACCACTTGCGCCAGTCGGCCCTGCAGCTGTTAATCTTGGAACAGCCGGAGACTTTGCGATTCTTACCAAATCAGGAATCTCAACAACCGGTGTAACTTCAATTACAGGTGATATCGGAGTTAGTCCTGCAGCAGCAACTGCTCTGACAGGCTTTGGTTTGATCATGGATACGAACGGGCAGTCATCACATACGCCAATAGTTACCGGAAAAGCCTACGCATCTGATTATGCAGCTCCAACTCCTGCTAAAATGACACAGGCAGTAAGTGATATGGAAACTGCATTCACAACTGCAAATGGTCTGACTACACCTGCTCCTATAGTAGGTCTTTATGCAGGTGATATCAGCGGAAGAATCCTTCCTCCGGGACTTTACAAATGGAGTACTGGTGTTTTAGTTACAAGCGCCGGAGTAACACTGACTGGTGGTCCAAATGATACATGGGTATTCCAGATTGCACAAAACCTGACGATAAATAATAATGCAAAAATTACATTATTAGGTGGTGCGCAAGCTAAAAACATCTTCTGGGTGGTATCAGGACAGGCAACTATTGGCTCAAACGCAAATGTAAGTGGAAATATCCTCAGTAAAACTCTTGTTTCAATGAATACTGGTTCAAGACTTACAGGAAGGTTATTGGCACAAACTGCTGTGACATTAAATGCAAGTACAGTAATTAAGCCATAACAATTTCGAATAAATCTCCCCGCTTATACCGGGGAGATTTTAAAAGGAATATTATTCACACAAAATATTAAAGAGAAATCTCATGTTAACAATAAATAAAATAATGCAGCGATGGATCATCTTAGTTTTGATGATCATATTTGCTCAAAGCAAGGCAGAGGCACAGACCTCGCAGCCAACCTGGTGGTTTGGACTCTCAGGAGCAGCCAACTTGAACTTTTATGATGGAACGACCCAAAGAATGAATAATTCATTATTTGTTCCAGCAGCCTTTCACAAAGGTGAAGGTGTTAAACCATTTGGCTCATTTTTGATGGAATATCGCCCCGGACCATATTGGGGAGGAATGCTGAATATAGGCTATGATGGCCGTGGTGGACAGTTTGATGGTGTAATTGCACCCTGTGATTGTCCGGCTACACTTGAAACTAATCTAAGTTATATAACTGTTGAACCTAGTTTACGTTTAGGCTCACCGAAATCAAATCTGTACTTCTTTGCAGGTCCGCGTGTAGCCTTTAATCTTGCGAAAGATTTCTGGTATACTCAGGAGAAACAACCTGATACAGAAGGGGAATTTAGTGCAATCCGTAAAACGCTTTTATCAGGCCAGATTGGAGTTGGATATGAATTCCAGCTTTCTCCAGCCAGTAACGTAAATAAGGCTGTTTTAGCTCCTTTTGTTTCTTATCATCCATATTTCGGTCAGGATACCCGTACTATTGAAAGCTGGTCAGTTTCAACACTTAGAATCGGTGCAGCCCTTAAATTCGGAAAAGGAAAAGCTGCTGCAACCATAGAGGAAGTACCCCAGGTTGTTGTACCCGTACGTGATGTTACTTTTACGGTTCGTGCTCCTAAATATGTTCCATTGAAGCGCCAGGTCAGCGAAACTCTTCCATTGCGTAACTATGTATTTTTTGATGAAGGATCATCTCAAATACCGAATCGTTATGTTATGCTGAGTAAAGATCAGGCTAATTCATTCAGAGAGGTACAATTACAAAGTGTTCAGACTGAAAGTATGACCGGTCGTTCTGCACGACAGATGAATGTTTATCATAACATTTTGAATATCACTGGTGACCGAATGAGATCAAATCCTGGAAGCAGCATTTCTTTAAGCGGTGCTTCATTAAAAGGACCTAAAGAAGGTAAAGAATTCGCAGAAGCTATCAAATACTATCTTGTTGATAAATTTGGCATTGATGCGAACAGAATAACCACAGATGGTCGTACCAAGCCTTTAATTCCTTCAGAGCAGCCGGGTGGACAAAAGGAGCTTACTCTTCTTCGCGAAGGAGATCGTCGTGTAGATATTGTAAGTTCTTCACCAGAGTTAATGCTTGAAGTTGGTGGTGGTATGATGAAACCAATAACTATAGATGCAATTCAGGTTGATCCAATGGACAGCCATGTTGTGTTTGAGGTGGGGGGAGCTAAAGAAATTCTAAAAACCTGGTCGATGGATATTTCAAATGATCAGGGTAATACACAACATCTGGGTCCTTTTACCAGAGATGTAGTGAGTGTACCGGGCAAGAATATTCTGGGCGATCGCGCTGAAGGCAATTATAAAGTAGTGATGACTGGTGAGACCAAAAATGGCCTGACTGTCAGAAAAGAAAGCATGGTCCGTTTGGAGCGTCAAACCGAGACATTAGAAAAAGCTTATCGCTTTAGTATTTTATTCGATTTCGATAAAACAAAAACCATTGATTCTTATGAAAAATTCATTGTTGAAACAGTTGTTCCATTGATTTCAGATGGTTCAAGAGTGATTGTTCATGGCCATACCGACATCATCGGATCTGATGAATATAACAATACCTTGTCTGAAAGCAGAGCTATGCAAACTCAAAAAATAATTGAGCGTGCTTTGAACGCTGCAGGCAAAAGAAATGTACGTTTTGAAACCATTGGTTATGGAGAAGATATCAATCAATCACCATTTGATAATAACACTCCTGAAGAACGTTTCTATAATAGAACTGTAATTATTGATAC
Organism: uncultured Sphingobacterium sp.; assembly: GCA_964524205.1. Taxonomy (GTDB): domain Bacteria; phylum Bacteroidota; class Bacteroidia; order Sphingobacteriales; family Sphingobacteriaceae; genus Daejeonella. The sequence goes on from CAZGCG010000063.1 coordinate 5,109, forward strand.
TGTTCCAAATTAAAGTAAAGGAATCTTTTTTGTTTTAATAAGACGGGAGAAATCCCGTCTTTTTTTGTTAAAAAACAAAATCAATTCTTCTTCGGGAAATGCTTTCAACCGGTAGGATAATAAAAAACTAATTGATTGAACCAGAGCATATTCCTGAGTTCAATTGTTCAATACTGATTTTATATCCATTTATCTAATTATCTTGAGGGGTCTGGTGAAAAACAGAGCGCATTAATTTAAACATGAAAGTGGTCGGAAATTTTTCAGATTTCAAGCAGCAAATAGAACAAATTGCGTCGGTAGAGCACCTGATGCCCGGAGTAATGATTATTCATGACCTTAAGGGTAGGGTGATGTGGATGTCGAAGATGGGATTGGAACAGCTGGACATTAGTATGGAAGAACTTCTGAACAGCTCTGCAGAAGACTACTATTCCCGTTATTTTAATGAATCGGATGCTAAAGATTATGTCCCTAAAATCTTAGGTTTACTTGAACGGAATAACGATGAGGAAATCATTACTTGTTTTCAACAGGTAAGATACCGCGAGCATTTGGATTGGACCTGGCATATGAGCAGTACAAGAATTTTCTATCGGGATGAGCATAATAAGCCATTATATACCATTACAATTTCATTTCCAATAGATGCGATGCATCATATGGTCAATAAAGCAGGTAAACTTCTTGATGAAAATAATTTTCTGAGGCAAAACCATCACCGTTATTGTCGGCTAAGTAAGAGAGAGCGGGAAGTTTTAAAGTATATGGCTTTAGGAAAATCTTCCTCTGAAACTGCAATTGAGCTTTTTATTTCATTAGGAACAGTAGATACCCATCGTAAGAATATCAGAAAGAAGCTTGAAACAAAATCCTATTTTGAATTGAGTCAGTATGCGCGTTCATTTGACCTGATTTGAGAATGATTGTTAATCTTGATCAAAATGTGAGATTTGGTTATTAAGCGGCTTAATTCCTATTATTTAAAGCCAAAAACTGGTTTTGCACGTAAATAGAACAAATCGATATTTAAAAAGTTTAAAAGATGGAAAATCATTATTACAATGCCAGCGACCTTGGGAAATTCGGCAATATCGCTGAATACCAGAAGGAACTGGCCGATAAGTTCTTTTCTTATTATGGTGAGGTATTTAAGGACAGCCATTTGACAGCAAAAGAAAAATCCCTCATAGCATTAGCAGTTGCACATGCTGTCCAATGTCCATATTGCATTGATGCCTATAGTAGCGATGCCTTTGAAAAGGGCTATAGCGAAGCACAAATGATGGAAGCAGTCCATGTAGCCTCAGCCATAAAAGGTGGTGCGGTTCTTGTTCATGGTGTACAGATGATGAATAAGGTTAAAGAAATTGGGATGTAATTCCGTGTTATGATCAAATCATTAAAAGTTTTGCAGCATCCATTGGCCGATTCAGAAAATCAGCTTGAGATTCTTGAGAATTCCTCAGAGAATTTTCGCGCAACATTTAGTGAGAAACTTAATTTGAGTGGAATGTACCCATTACAGGCTTCCGGCATTCAGATAATGCAGTTGAACCTGGGGAAAATGTGCAACCAAACCTGTAAGCATTGTCATGTGGATGCGGGACCTGACCGAAAGGAAATGATGAGCCGCAGTACGATGCAATTGTGCCTGGATATACTTAAAAACTCGGATATTGATGTTGTTGATCTTACCGGAGGTGCTCCTGAGCTGAATCCTGATTTTCGCTGGTTGGTAGAGCAAATAAAGAAACTTGGAAAGCATGTTATGGTGAGATGCAATCTGACTATCATTCTGGCAAATAAACGTTTCCATGATCTGCCGGATTTTTTTAAGCAGCATCAGGTTGAAGTAGTTTCTTCACTTCCCGGTTTTACACAGGATCGTACCGACAGACAACGTGGTGATGGTGTTTTTGAAGACTCCATTAAGGCCCTTCAAATGCTTAATCAGGTGGGTTACGGACAGGAGGGTAGTGGATTGATACTAAATTTGGTTTACAATCCTGCCGGAGCTTTCCTTCCCCCTTCACAGCTAGCACTTGAGAAAGAATACAAAATGGAACTCGCTTCAAGATATGGTATCGTTTTTAACCAGCTTTTCGCGATTACAAATATGCCAATCAGCCGCTATCTCGATTATTTATTGAGCTCCGGAAACTATAGCAGATATATGGATAAACTAATTTCATCCTTTAATCCTGTCTCAGTTCAGAACCTCATGTGCCGGAATACCCTTTCTGTGGGTTGGGATGGATACTTGTATGATTGCGATTTTAATCAGATGCTTGACCTGAAAGTAAGCACTCCCAATAGCCAGCATATTTCAGATTTTGATTTTGAGCTGCTAAAAAATAGAAATATTGTAGTAAAACAGCATTGTTTTGGATGTACCGCCGGTGAAGGATCCAGCTGTGGAGGAAGCCTTTCAATTTAAATTACCATGCTCAGCACCACCGCTTTAGTTATTTTTGTTAGAAACCCAATTTCAGGGAAGGTAAAAACCCGACTGGCAAAGGATATTGGCGATGAGCGGGCTCTTGAAATTTATCTTCAATTACTTCAGCATACCCTTGAAATTACCAGAGGATTAAGTTTCAGAAAGTTTATTTACTATGCGGATGAAGTAAGCGATTATGACCTTTGGAGCGTTCCCGGCTATACTAAGAGAAAGCAAAACGGAAATGATCTTGGTGAACGCATGTTAGATTCGTTCAAAGAGCTATTTGATCAGGGTTTTACCCGGATTATCATTATCGGCAGTGATTGTTTACAGTTAAAAACTGAAACTCTGGAAAAGGCGGTAACCTTACTCGAGTCTAATTCAGCCGTTATAGGCCCTGCCAGTGATGGTGGCTATTATCTGCTTGGATTAACTAAATTTTATCCTGATTTGTTTATCAACAAGCCCTGGAGTACTGACAAGGTTTTTGCAAAAACAATCGATGATTTCATTAATCAGGGTATTTCATATGCTTTGCTGGAAGAGCTCAGTGATATTGATAATGTCACAGACCTTGAGGAAAATGGAATTTCCATTTAGTGACCATGTGGGTACACATCAGAAGATCAATTTATTTAGATAATTTAGCTGAATGCCCAAAAAGAAATCAATACCTGAAGAAAAGGACAATTTTCATCCCCGGAACAGGCACAGACATCGATATGATTTCCCTGAATTAATTATAGCCTGTCCTGAACTGGCAGAATATGTTACGCCTAACCAATATCAGGATCTTTCTATTGATTTTACAGATCCAAATGCAGTTAAGGCACTGAATAAAGCCTTATTAAAGCAGTTTTATAGTGTTGATTTATGGGATATTCCGGAAGGATTCCTATGTCCGCCTATACCCGGAAGAGCAGATTATATTCATTATGCAGCAGATTTACTGATTGGAGCAGATGGGAAGCTTCCTAAAGGCAAACATGTTAAAGTTCTGGATATTGGACTTGGGGCGAATTGTATTTACCCATTGATTGGTCATTATGAATACGGTTGGACTTTTGTGGGTTCTGAGACCGATCAGCTTGCCAGCCGTTCTGCAACAAATATTATTGAAGCTAATGGGCTTTCAAAATTCATAAGTGTGCGCAGACAACGTAATGCAGAACAGATATTTACAGATATAATTCATCCGGGAGAAAAATTCAGTTTGAGTATCTGCAATCCTCCTTTTCATTCTTCAATGAAGGAAGCCGCAGAAGGAACTTCACGAAAATGGAAAAATCTCGGTAAAGATAAAAAGGAAGGAATCGATCTAAATTTTGGCGGTAAAAATGCAGAATTATGGTGTGAAGGAGGGGAGGAAGGGTTTCTTTTGAGGATGATTGAAGAAAGTGTCCGTTTTGCTCAATCGGTTTATTGGTTTACTTCCCTGGTCTCAAAAAAGGAAACTCTGACGGCATGTTATAGGGCATTGGAAAGATTAGATGTAAAGGAAGTCAGAACGATTGACATGAAACAAGGGCAGAAGACAAGCAGAGTACTTGCCTGGACTTTTATAGAGGAATAATTCTGCAGAGACAATTAATTAAACTTTTGTGTCTCTGCAGAAATTCATTTCATCAGACGAAATTCCTCAGTCTTCCTACCTCAATGCCGCAACCTCTGCCTTAGTAACAGCATCCGAATTATTCCCCCAGCTTTTGCGGATATAGGTCAAAACCTCTGCCACCTGATCATCATTCAGGAAGCTGCCATGGGCAGGCATGGTTTCACTATATGGCAACCCTTTAACTGTGATTGGACCGGATAGCCCTTTAAGTACTACATTGATCAGCCTGGTTTTGTCTCCATTCACCCATTCAGATTCATTTAATGGAGGGAATCTTCCGCCATCGCCTTTACCATCACGCTGATGACAGGCACCACAATACATCGTATAAACGGCTGATGCAATCACAGGTTTACCTCTGTCCAGATCATCCTTTATCGGGTCAGGATCTTTGATATTGCTGGCAGTTTTTTTCCGGATTACCATTTTTGCCAATTGTGCTGCTCCGAATTTAGTTTTATCTCCTTTAAACATTACCCTCCAGATTTTTCCTTTTTCTGTCTCACTGATGTATAATGAACCATCAGGTCCTTCGGTAATTCCCATTGGGCGGTAACCTGCAGAATTTGCAGTTAATACCGGGTCGGTTTGAATAAATCCATCAGCAAATACCTCCCATGGACCGGTAACCACTCCGTTCACCATCGGAACGAATGCGACAAAATAACCTCCCTGAGGATAAGGCTGGCGGATGGTAGAGCCATGCAGGACTACAAATGCACCTTTTTTATATCTGGCAGGAAGCTGGTCGCCTTTGTAAAAAAGAATATCGTTTGGAGCAAAATGGCCCGGGAAGCCCATTACAGGCTTGGTTAATTTAGCACCATTACCTTCTTTGATCTTATCGCCCCCATATTCCGGATTTAAATATTTTTTGCCACGGATATGATCATAGTAGTAGTATGGCCATCCACCATCAATTCCCTGATGGACTTTAAAAAGTTCTTCAGATGGCAGAACTGCACTTTCCCATGGGGAATACATTCCCGGCCAAAGCATTCTGAAATTATCTCTTCCGTGAACTACCGCATAAAGTGAGTTACTGGCCTTATCCCAGTCCATTCCAACAATACTACGCATGCCTGTGGCATATCTTAAACCCTGTTCCTGCTTTTGATTCAGTTTGTTCTCATCAAATTTCCAGATTCCGCCATGGTCAATTAGCTGAGGACATCCTTCACCCGGAATAACAGCATCCGGTTTTCCTGCACCCATTGATCCCGGACGACCATTGGTACAAACATCAGAACCCGCGCCCCAACCCACATACATATAACCCTTACCATCAAATGCCAACGGTTTTGTTTGATGTGCATGTCCCGGTGGATTATCGATAACAATCGTATCTATCTTACTGTCAGGAACTAACTGACCAGGTTTCAGCTTCTGGCGGTAAACAATTAGGTTAGAACTATAATAGAGATAACCATTATGGATTTTCATTGCAGTACCATACTGCCCGCTTTCATATTTATTGAAATGGGTGATGATATCAGCCTTGCCATCACCATCCGTGTCTCTTAAAGCCACATTGCCGTATCCTTCGGTAAGTGCATGTAAACGGGTTTTTACATAGATATCACCATTGCTGTTTACTGCAAGATGTCTTGCATCACCCTTCAGGCTATCCACAACTGCCAGGGCTTCAAATCCATCAGGCAGAACCAGTCCCGCATTATTAGGATCGCCCGGAGGCAATTTAGGCGTTTGATAAAGCGTAAATCCATACACTATGAAAAACACAGCTAATAATGCGATAACATAGAACTTTGAAATTTTTTGCCGGCGAACAGATTGTAAAATTTTATTCATATCAAATGATTTTTTCGTTTAAAAGGAAGGTGCTGAAAATCCTGCAATACAAGTCTATTGAAAAGAAATTGTATTGGGGGTTTATATCTTATTTTTTACAGAAATTTAGTTGTTAGTTGGTTAGTTGCTGGTTGTTAGTAAATTATCCTAATTATTTTATGTTTGGTAATAGTCAATATCCCTGAGTTAAAAATTTCAAATGAACCCGGATTTGGTCTTGATACTTGATACTCTTCAGTTGTTAGTTGTCAGTTGTTGGTTGCTAGTAATGTATTGTAACTGTCAAATGATTTACTAATAGTTAAAATACTTAAGCACAAATTTAATATGAATCAGGATTTAGTCTTGATACTTGATACTTGGCTCTTGATACCTGGCTCTTGATTCTTGGTTCTTGGTTCCTGGCTCTTGATTCTTGATACTACTTTATAAAATTCTCGTACAAACTATTCACCCCGGCCCTCAGAACATCATTAATTCCCTTTGTATAAGTAGGATTACATCCATTGGTAATCACAACAATGCCGAATTTCTCTTTGGGATGGAAAAACATCGCGCTGTATAATCCGTAAGCCGAACCAGTATGCCCAACCATCATTTTCCCGGGTATGAGATCATTTAGGTTTGTGAGCGCCAAAGCATAGCCTTCTTCTTCTGCAACTTTAGTCTGCATTAGTTTTGCACTCTTTTTCGACATAATTCTTTTGCCTTTATATTTACCCATGTTCATGTGCATGCTCATGTATTTTGCGAGGTCGGTAGCCGAGATCTTCATTCCACCTGTCGGTGAGAAAATAGGGGTCGTATAGCCCCTTACATAATTAGCTATTTCCTCACGTCTTGGATTATAGGCTGCGGGAGAGGGTTTAAATGTCTTTGTTGTGGCATCATACTCATGCAGGGTTGCAAAGCGGTTCGCATCTAATGAATCAACATTGTAACCGCCATAAAGTCCGAGGGGATTCAAAATATGATTTTTTACATAGTTGTCAAAGCGTTCACCACTTAGTTTTTCAATGACTGTACCCACCATATTGTAATTCAAATTACAATATCTGTACCCAGCTCCCGGAGCATAGTCGCTGTAACATTTGGCCCAATCCGGGTTTTTGGAAGGGTTAATTGCATCCAGTGTAAAATAACCCTGACTATCATTAATACTGGATGTATGGGACATGATCATTCTCAATGTGATTACTTTATCCGGGAATTTTGGATTCCTGATTTTAAATCCTACCAGATCACTAAAATCATCATCCAGGGAAAGCTTTCCGGCTTCCCTCAACTGCATGATAGAAGTGGCTGAGAATGACTTGGATATGGATGCAATGCGGAAAATATCTGTGTCCGAAAGAGGAGCTTTTGTCTCAATATTCTTTAAACCAAAAGAATTGGTATAAATGATTTCGCCTTTTTTTACTACGGCAACAGAAAGCCCCACTACATCCAGTTTTTTCATTATTTCACGCAAATCTGCTTCAGCTTTTTCATTTTGAGCGAAAACAGATAGTGCGCAGGAGAGCAGGAGGGCAAGAAATAAAATTTTTTGGGAAAATGCTTTGATCATCTTTGTAATTTTTAATAAATCTATAAATATTTTCCAAGCTCTTAGGCTTTATTACATAACATCCTTATGGCTCATATGTTCTTAAAAGCTTTGAAATTTTAACTTAATTAATTAAATGAGATTGATATAGAATCTTGCTTGAGTAAGGTTAAATTGAATAATTTTCTTTGTTTTAGAAAGCAAGCTCTGTGCTTCCTCGGTCGCGCCTCCCGTGTTCTGCTATTATTTTTT
>CAZGCG010000064.1:0-8421 GCA_964524205.1 uncultured Sphingobacterium sp.
TGGTTCAGCCCTTTCCTCCGGAGTAGTGCCGGCAAGAATTATCCTTATTATTTAAACGCACCTTAGCCGGCAGCTACCTCCTCCGGCAAGGTTTATTTTACCTGGGCCTGTATTTCATTGGGACGGGCAGCCCTGCAAAAGAACCATTTGCTATAATGCATTTTAAAATAGCCAAGCAAGATTTTATATCGAACTCCCGTTAAATAACAAAGGCCGGAAAATTCCGGCCTTTGTTATTTAGCAAATTATCTTTTCTTTATTTACTGAGTTCAGCAAAGTACTTATGAAATAGCGGAATTGTCTCAATTCCCTTGTAGAAGTTAGCGATATCAAACTTTTCATTTGGAGAATGAAGGTTATCACTGTCCAAACCGAAACCCATTAGAACCGTTTTAATACCCAGCTCTTTCTCGAATAATGCTACAATTGGAATACTTCCTCCGCCTCTGGTTGGGATCGGTTCCTTACCAAAAGATTCCAGGATTGCTTTTTGTGCCGCCTTATAAGCTATACTATCAGTTGGTGTTACCACGGGTTCACCTCCGTGATGTGGTGTAACTTTAACTTTTACACTTTTTGGGGCAATACTTTCGAAATGATCTTTAAAAAGCTTAGTGATTTTATCAGATTGCTGGTTTGGCACAAGGCGCATAGAAATCTTTGCAAATGCTTTTGATGGAAGAACAGTTTTGGCTCCTTCGCCGATATAACCGCCCCATATTCCATTTACTTCCAGAGTTGGACGGGTACCTGTTCTTTCAAGAGTGGTGTAGCCTTTTTCACCCCACAACTCATCTACTTTCAAATCAATTTTATATTCCGACTCATTATAAGGTGCTCTGTTGAGCATTTCCCTTTCTTCTTTACTTAACTCCAGCACGTCATCATAGAAACCGGGGATCGTAATATGATTGTTCTCGTCGTGCATTGAAGCAATCAGCTTAGCCAGTATTGTGGCAGGATTTGCAACCGCCCCACCATAAACACCAGAATGTAAGTCACGGTCTGGTCCGGTAACCTCAACTTCTACATAGGATAGTCCGCGCAAACCAGTCTCCAGTGAGGGATGCTCCAAACTTATCATAGAGGTATCTGATATCAATACCACATCTGCCTTTAAGCGCTCTTTATTCTGACTAACAAAAATTCCAAGATTGCTTGAGCCAACTTCTTCCTCACCCTCGATCATAAATTTAATATTACATGGAAGTGTTTTAGTGCTCATCATTAGCTCGAAAGCCTTCACATGCATATAAAACTGTCCCTTATCGTCGCATGAGCCACGTGCATAGATCTTTTCATCCCGAATTGTCGGTTCAAAGGGAGGTGTATGCCATAGGTCAAGCGGATCAGGTGGCTGAACGTCATAATGTCCATACACCAAAACCGTAGGAAGCGAATTATCGATAATTTTTTCGCCATATACTATCGGATAGCCGGCAGTTGCACAAATCTCAACTGTATCGGCACCGGCAGATCTTAGCTTTTCAGCAACATACTCTGTAGTTTTAAGCATGTCGGCTTTAAACTTTGGATCTGCACTGACGGATGGAAACCTCAATAACTCGAATAACTCATCCAGAAAGCGCTGTTTATTTTCGCTCACATATCGTCTAATATCTTGCATATAATTGGTTTTTATGCAAAGATATGAATCTATGCTTAGTCATTAATCATTGTTTGAAAATTCAGTTTAGTCAGTATTTAAACCTCGTCTATATCCAAATTTTATTTCGTCGATTCTAAGCCGAAGTAAAATTGATTCCTTTTAAATCAATCCCAGCTCGCAAGGCGTTTGTCGTTGCTGTCATTTAGTCCGCTTTGATTTGCTGAAGCGGCATTTTGTTCAGTTGCTGCATTCTCTTTTTTAGAGCTTGTATTACTGCCAACAACTGTAAACCCTAATGATATAAAACCTGCTACAGATAATGTTATGATAATTTTTTTCATGATAGTTTATTTTTAAATATCCCAGATATTTTCCAGGTATGATAAATTTATAGTTAAGAAGATTAAAGTTCAGATCATCCTGTAAAACACACTGAATAACAGAATGCATAATCAAATGTTAATTATCTTTTCTTTCTTGTTCTAACTGGCTTTGGAGCTGTGGATGTTGAATCTACAGAGCTTGTAACTCTCAGGGTTGTTGTTTCAGTTGATGCATCAGGCTGTATAATGTCCCAGTCACCACAACCACGGCATAAAATACCTTTATCTGCTTTAATTAAGGTTTTTTCAGCCGGTGTAATTTGTTCATCTTTTTCACATGAACTAAATAATACGGTACCAAATACAGCTGCTGTCAATAATAATCTTTTCATGAGTTTAGGGTTAATTTTAGTAATAAGTTATTTTAATTTTCTGTTTATAAATTCCGATACGATTGTCAAATAAAAATTAAACACTGCCTGCAATTGTTTATTTTTTTTTAAACTTACGGCTAAATATGGCAATGAAAACTTTGAACTTAATATTAATAGTAATAAGCTTTTTCACTTATACTCAAAGTATTCAAAATAGTTTCGCAAATATTAAAAAGATTTCTGACACTACTAAAGTTATTCAACTTAATAATCAAGCATTTAGATCACGCCTGATCAATCCGGATATCACAATTTCTGAAGCTAATAAAGCACTTAAATTAGCGTTAAAAATCAATTATATTAATGGAATTGCAGAATCCTATCGTGTAATCGGAGTCGGAAATAGTTATAAAAATTCGATTGATACCGCAATTGAAAACTATATGAATGCCCTAAGCTATTTTAAAAGGAACAAAAATCTTGAAGGGGAAGCAAAAGTTTATAATAACATCGGAAATCTTTATCGTGACATTGACTACAACAAATCATTAGAAAACTTTGAAAAATCACTAAGAATTGCGACAAAACTGAATATTAAAGATTTAGTTGCAGGCCTTAACTTAAATATTGGAACAGCTTATCAGCAAAGAAAAAATTACTCAAAGGCATTAACCTATTACCAGGAAAGCCTATCCATGTTTGAGAGTCTGGAAAATAAAATAGGAATCATTCAAAGTCATCAGAATCTGGGCGTACTTTATTTAAATCTAAGAGACTTCAAAAGTGCAGAAAGCCATCTGATTGAAGCATTGAAGAAATCAAAAGAAGAAAAATTAAATAACTCAATTGCAGCAATAAACTTAACCTTAAGTTCAGTTCACATTGCGCAAAGCAGGTTTGAAGAAGCCGAAAAAACCATAGAAGAGGGATTAAAGTATGCCGAGCTACTGGACGATTCTAAACTTGTCCGCAATTATACTCTGACCTCATTTGAGCTTGAAAGTAAACGTAAAAACTATTTTAAAGCCTTAACTTATTTGCGAAAAGCTTATAGGGAAGATAGTGCCAAATTCGTGAATAATATTTCCGACAAAATCAGTCTGCTGGAGTCACAGCATATTCAACTTGAAAAACAAAAGGAAAATGAACTGACTATTGCAAGACAAAAAAATACCCAGTTGTTTCTTTGGGCAAGTATTGCAATCGCGATTATGGCATTTTTTGTCATTTTCTTATTAATAAAAACCGTTCGTAAGTCTGCTTATAACAACAGGGAATTAAGCCGTCTTAATCTCGAGATTTCGAAACAAAAGGATGATTTGGATATGATCAATCAGAATCTCGAAGAAATAATTGAAGAGCGGACCAGGGACATTAAAATCAAAAATAAAAAATTATCAGAATACTCCTCCCACCTATCTCATCAGATCAGAAGCCCTGTTGCAACCCTGAAAGGCCTTATGCTTTTAGAAAAGGATGATTTAATAGAAAAAGATGAACTGGTAGAGCAAATTGGTAAATGTATTTATGATCTTGATGATAAGATTATGAATATCAATGAAAACCTCAATAATCCTCATAAGTCAAGTTTGATCAGTGAGGATTAATGATGAATTTTCGTCTCCGGTATTGCAATAATTAGCCAAGAGCTTCAATTGTTTATTTAAGCATAAGTATTCAAACCCGGGCCTTAATCTCAAATCTCTTTCTTAATTTAGCAGACAAAAAACAGGAGCAAATTTTGAATTATTTAGACGGACTAAATCCTTCTCAGCGGGCGGCAGTTGAACAGATAGAAGGACCAGTGATGATTGTTGCCGGTGCGGGATCCGGGAAAACGCGGGTAATTACTTACCGTGTGGCTCACCTTATCAGAAAGGGAGTTGACCCATTCAACATTCTGGTGTTGACGTTCACAAATAAGGCTGCGAAAGAAATGCGGGAACGCATCATGAAAGTAGTCGGTTCGGAAGCAAAAAATATCTGGATGGGCACTTTTCACTCGGTTTTTGCAAAACTCCTCCGTGTTGAAGCCACTAAAATTGGTTATCCTTCCAATTTCACTATCTACGATACCGATGATAGCAAGAGTCTGATTCGAACCATACTAAAGGAAAAACAATTAGATGATAAATTATACAATGCCAATTTTGTATACAACCGGATATCATCCTCAAAAAACAACCTTATTTCTCCGGCCGAATATCTGCAAAACGAGCAAATTCAGGCTGAGGATTTTTCAACCGGACGCGGGAATTTAGGTGAGATCTATCAAATATATGCTCAGCGATGTTTTAAAGCCGGTGCAATGGACTTTGATGATCTTCTTTTTAAGACAAATGTGCTGCTGCGTGAGCATCCTGAAGTACTTTATAAATACCAGAATAAATTTAAATACTTAATGGTTGATGAGTATCAGGATACTAACTTTTCCCAATACCTGATTGTGAAAAAACTTGCTGCAAACAATGAAAATATCTGTGTTGTAGGAGATGATGCCCAGAGTATTTACGCATTTCGGGGAGCAAATATTCAAAATATACTCAATTTTGAAAAAGATTATCCTGACCTGAAAGTTTTTAAACTTGAACAAAACTACCGCTCTACACAAAACATTGTCAGTGTTGCAAACAGTATTATAGCTAATAATAAAAATCAACTCAAGAAATCAGTCTTCTCAGAAAATGAAGAAGGAGATAAAATCAAGGTTTCGAGGGCTTTTAGTGATAATGAAGAGGGTAAAATTGTTGCTGAGGCCATTGTACAGGAGCAGGCCCAAAAAGGATCAAAATATCATGATTTCGCTATTCTGTATCGTACAAACGCTCAATCAAGGGCGATGGAAGAAGCTCTTAGAAAACTAAATGTTCCTTATAAAATTTATGGAGGGCTCTCATTTTACCAGCGCAAAGAAATAAAAGATCTAATCGCTTACTTCAGGCTTACCTTCAATCCAAATGATGAAGAGGCCCTCAAACGGGTGATCAATTATCCCCGACGCGGGATTGGAGACACTACGATTGAACGGATCATGATTGCAGCTGATCAGCATAACCTGACCATGTGGGAAGTCATTTGCGATGCCCCTGTATACCTGGATTCAAGAAGTTCAGCGTCAGTAGCAAATTTTGCTTCCCTGATTCAAAGTTTTCAGGTGATGACAAAAACGCATTCAGCCTATGATACAGCCTTGCATATTGCTCAGCACTCCACCCTGCTTAAAGATCTTTATTCGGATAAATCTGTTGAGGGCTTAAGCAGATATGAAAATATTCAGGAGTTACTCAACGGTATAAAAGAATTTAGTGAACGTGAAGATATTGAAGAAAAAGGTCTGGATATATTTATGCAGGATATTGCCCTGCTTACCAATGATGATAACGACAAGAACCCTGATGCTGATACCGTATCGCTAATGACAATCCATTCGGCAAAAGGACTTGAGTTCGACAATGTCTTTGTAGTTGGATTGGAGGAGAACCTCTTCCCTTCCCAAATGTCATTAAGTTCAAGGACCGATCTGGAAGAGGAACGCAGGCTTTTTTATGTTGCAATAACCAGAGCTGGAAAAAAACTAATGCTCTCCTATGCAACATCACGCTACCGTTGGGGTACATTGACCAGCTGTGAACCCAGCAGGTTTATTGAAGAGATTGATGCAAGATATCTTGAACTGGATTTTAAAGCCCAGACAAAAAACACGGGGTCTTCACTTTTTGACGATGAAAGGTCGGCATGGCAACAAAAGGAGACATTCAGTAAACCAAAACCATCATCAATCCCAAAGACAAGCTCCATACTTCCTAAAGCACATGTGCCCAGTGAAGGATTCGCTCCATCGGATACTTCAGGTTTACAGATGGGTATGGAAGTGGAACATGAACGCTTCGGTTTTGGTAAAGTAATACACTTGGAAGGCAATAAACCCGACATCAAAGCGACTATATTTTTTAAAGATTTGGGACAGAAGCAATTATTGCTAAAATTTGCTAAATTGAAAATTATAAAATAAAATCAAAAACGCGATTTAGAGCTTAAAAACCGCATATTTAACTCCGCGCCAACAGCTAATTACAATGACATTTGATTATAATACCACCAGGAAAAAGTTAATTCTTGCCGAATATGGACGTAATGTCCAGAATATGGTTAAATATATTGTTGATCTGCCTACTAAAGATGAGCGTAATCGCTATGCTCAGGTAGTGATAGATCTTATGGGTTTTTTAAATCCTCACTTACGTGATGTTGCTGATTTCAAACATAAATTATGGGATCATTTGCACATTATTTCCGATTTTAAAATCGACGTGGATTCTCCTTATCCAAAACCATCTGAAGATGCCATACGTTTTAAACCGGCTCCCTTGTCTTATCCACAGCAAAGGATAAAATATAAACACTACGGAAAGACTGTTGAGCTTATGATAAGCCGGGCTAAGAATATTGAAGACCCTGAACGTAAACAGGCTATGGTTCAATCGATTGCCAATTTTATGAAAATGGCCTATGTTACCTGGAACAAGGATAGTGTTGCTGATGAAACCATTATTAAAGATTTGCGTGAAATGTCAAATGGTGCTTTGCAGTTAGAAGAAAATGTTAACCTGCAACGTGTAGAAGTGAGACAAGCACCAAGCGCCGGCAGACAAAGAAATACGAACCAGAATAAAGGCAGACAGAACAGCAGCAATAGAAACAATTCAGGTTCAAATCGCCAGAGGAGTAATAACCCCGGTGGAAAAAGATATTAATTCTGAAAACAAATATTCTGGTTCTAATTCATTGAATAAATTGCCCCTTATTCTATTCATAACAACATGAAGAGCATATTGGAGAATAATATTTCTCTTGGGTAAAATAAATTAACCAATTCTATAATATTTTAATTAAGCAAGGAAAGCTGATTTTTGTAAATTAGCTTTTTCGCATTATATTAATCCATTAAAACCCTTTCCCGAAAAGATGAATGCATTTGAAATTGTTGGTGGTAAACCTTTAAAAGGAGAAATTATACCTCAGGGAGCTAAAAATGAAGCATTGCAAATCATTTCTGCTGTTCTCCTGACTGAAGAAAAAATCACAATCAGCAATATTCCGGATATAAAAGATGTTAATAAACTCATCGAATTGGTTGCAGACCTGGGAGTAAAAGTTGAGCGCATAAATCAGGACACCTATACCTTCGAAGCTTCGAAGATCAATCTTGATTTTTTTCAATCGGAGGCATTCAGAGCAAAGGGCGGTAGTTTAAGGGGTTCGATTATGATTGTTGGCCCCTTATTGGCACGTTTCGGAAAGGCTGCTATTCCAAAACCGGGTGGCGATAAAATTGGAAGAAGACGCCTTGACACCCACTTCCTTGGATTTGAAAAGCTGGGTGCCAAATTCATTTACGACAAAAAAACAAACTTCTTTAACGTTGATGCCAGCAATCTGAAAGGTGCCTATATCTTACTTGATGAGGCTTCTGTTACCGGAACTGCCAATGTGGTTATGGCTGCAGTACTTGCAAAAGGTGAAACAACAATTTATAATGCAGCCTGCGAGCCTTATCTGCAGCAATTATGCAAAATGCTCAACCGGATGGGCGCTAAAATTACTGGTATTGGTTCCAACCTGCTCAAGATAGAAGGTGTCAAAAAACTGGGGGGGACGGAACACCGGCTCTTACCAGACATGATTGAAATAGGCTCATTCATCGGATTGGCGGCCATGACCGAATCCGAAATCACAATCAAAAATGTCCATTTTGAAGAACTGGGTATGATTCCTGAAGTATTCAGAAAACTGGGTATTAAATTTGAGTTGAGAGGCGACGATATTTTCATACCATCCCAGAAGCATTACGAAGTTGATACCTTTATCGATGGTTCAATTATGACCATAGCAGATGCACCCTGGCCCGGGTTTACTCCGGATTTGCTAAGTATTATGCTCGTTATAGCAACTCAGGCCAAAGGTAATGTTCTGATTCATCAGAAAATGTTTGAGAGCCGGCTTTTCTTTGTCGATAAACTGATCGACATGGGTGCCCAGATCATTTTATGCGATCCTCATCGCGCAACAGTAATTGGTCTGGATAAAAAAGTGAAGCTTCGGGGAATTGAAATGA
>CAZGCG010000064.1:8521-10051 GCA_964524205.1 uncultured Sphingobacterium sp.
CGCGCAACAGTAATTGGTCTGGATAAAAAAGTGAAGCTTCGGGGAATTGAAATGACTTCCCCTGACATCAGAGCAGGTGTTTCATTGCTTATCGCAGCTCTTTCTGCACAAGGAACTTCCATTATATACAATATCGAGCAGATAGAGCGTGGTTACCAAAATATTGATGTACGACTCAGGGCATTGGGAGCTGATATTAAACGAATTAATGTGACTAACAAAACAGGGCACTAATCAAATAATTCAATAAGCTTTTCAGCCTTAATTCCAATAAAGCAGAGTTGTATTTTGTTATATGCATCATTTGCACAGTATCAATTATAGAGTCTGATTAAATACCTGAAAATAAATAATCATCCAGGATCAGGTCAGGCTTCATAGCTGTTTTATCTCCGCTGATTCTAAAATATAAGCCAATTTTGGATTTATTTTATCTCCAGAAGCCGTGTTCCTGGTAAAAAATCAATATTTATAATCCATTATAGTACATTATTTCGTATAATGGTTAGATTCAGGCAAAACAGCGGATACCAGCTTAACAAAATCATTCATGAATATTGTCATCATTGGGAATGGTATTACAGGAATTACCTGTGCAAGGAATATCAGGAAGCTTGATTCAAAGGCTTCCATTACTGTAATCTCTGGAGAAAGCGAACATTTTTTTTCACGTACCGCCCTGATGTATATCTATATGGGGCATATGAAATTTGAACATACCAAGCCCTATGAAGACTGGTTTTGGAATAAAAACAGAATAAATCTCATCAGGGCATTTGTTAAAACCCTAAATACAAAAGATAAAATACTCCTTCTTGAAAACGGCGAATCAATTGCTTATGACAAACTGATCATTGCAAGTGGTTCAATACCTAATAAATTTGGATGGCCGGGAGAAAACCTACATGGAGTTCAGGGTCTTTACAGTATTCAGGATCTTGAACAGATGGAGAGAAATACCAAAAATATTTCCTCCGCAGTACTTATTGGCGGAGGATTGATTGGCATTGAAATGGCTGAAATGCTTCACAGCAGAAAGATTGCGGTGAAGATGCTTGTAAGAGAGAATTTTTATTGGGGTAATATCTTACCCAGGGAAGAAGCACAACTTATTGGTAAACATATAAGCGGACATGGAATAAATCTTCACTTCAACACTGAGCTTAAAGAGATTATTTCAGATGATCAGGACCATGTAGCAGGAGTACTCACAAACACGGGAGAAAAATTTCAATGTCAGTTTGTTGGTCTCACAGCTGGCGTAAAACCCAATATCGGCTTCCTTGAGAAAAATGAATTAGAAACTGACAGGGGAATTCTCATTAATGAATACTTTGAGACCAGTATCCCTGATATTTATGCAGCAGGTGATTGTGCACAATTTCGTAATCCAAAGCCTGGAGAACCCGCTGTTGAACAATTATGGTACACAGGAAAAATGCAGGCAGAAACACTGGCTAGAACTATTTGCGGAGATAAATCTACCTACAATCGGGGGATCTGGTTTAATTCAGCTAAATTTTTCGATTT
>CAZGCG010000064.1:10151-12660 GCA_964524205.1 uncultured Sphingobacterium sp.
ATAAATCTACCTACAATCGGGGGATCTGGTTTAATTCAGCTAAATTTTTCGATTTGGAATATCAAACCTACGGACAGGTTTTGCCTGAGATCAATGATCAACAGAAAAGTTTTTACTGGGAACACCCAAATGGCAAACATTCCTTCAGGGCAAATTACAGCAGTAAAGATGAAAGCATATCAGGTTTTAATTTCATTGGCATAAGATTCAGACAAATTATTGCAGAGGAATGGATCAGAGAGCGCAAAACAATCGGTTTTGTGATTCAAAATCTGAAAAAAGGCTGGTTCGACCCTGAATTTTCCAAAGCCCATTACAATGATATCTCAAATTCCTATTTACATAGTTTAAAAAATGGAAATGATGAATAATAAGCATTTAAAATAATGAAAGACGTTTCACTTTCAATCGCCAGTCCTTCTACAGCAAGCCCTTTTCAAAAAGCCGGTGCTGCACTTACTGCATGCGCAATATTATGCTCAATAATTGCCACTTTCGGAGCCGGAAAGTCTAATCCCCTGCTATTCTTTTTCCTGATTATAGGTTTATTCATTTCTGGTGGACTATTTTATTCAATCCCATATTTTAAGGCACAGGCCGGAATCAAAAATGAAGGGATAATGCAAAATTCCCTGAGCAGCCGGGGTGCTATTGCCTGGGGAATTGCGATTTTAATGACCGGATTTTATATCATCCTCTACTGGTTCCCTTATTATCTTGAAGGTCTGATCCGGACAATGGATCCATTGAGTATGATACTGAGAGGTAAAGTATCTGATCAATGGTTTTTATACGGTGCCTTTTATACGCTGGCAGTTCTCATTATGGGAATGCGCTTTATTGCAAAGTATAAATTTAGTCGCTATCATATCATAAGAACAATTTCTGTGATGTTCTTTCAGCTGGGCTTTGCATTCTTACTACCCGCATTTCTATTGAAATTGAACCAGCCAGAATTTTACTTTTCTTACTTCTGGCCATTGAAATACTCCTATTTATTCCCGAATGATATAGATTATCTGATTCAATCAGGGAATCTGGGTGTATTTATGGTATTCTGGGGTTTGGTCATGACTTTCATTGCTACTCCTATTCTGACCTACAATTACGGTAAACGCTGGTATTGTTCATGGGTTTGTGGTTGCGGTGCCCTGGCCGAAACCTTAGGCGACCCGTACAGGCAAAACTCAGATAAATCCCTCAAAGCATGGAAAATCGAGCGCTGGATGGTTCACTCCGTCCTGGTATTCATTGTCCTTACTACAGCTCTGCTCTGGCTGAATTCATGGAAAAGCGGAACTGTTTTAGGTGATGCATCAGGTCTGTTTTCTCAATGGTATGGTTTTCTGATAGGCTCAGTATTCTCTGGGGTTATTGGAACCGGCTTTTATCCAATAATGGGATCTCGTGTTTGGTGCCGCTTTGGATGCCCGATGGCAGCAATTCTGGGATTATTTCAAAGATTCAAATCGAAATTCAGAATTACAACAAATGGTGGACAGTGTATTTCCTGCGGGAATTGTTCAACTTACTGCGAAATGGGAATTGATGTCAGGGCCTATGCGCAAAAAGGCGAGAATATCATCCGGGCATCCTGTGTAGGTTGCGGTGTTTGTTCATCTGTTTGCCCGCGCGGAGTTCTGAAGCTGGAAAACCTGGAAGAGGAAGGCCGGTTTATTCCATATATCCGCCATGAAGACAAGAAATGAATCAGGACCAGCAAAAACCATTAATTTATGTGATCATCCCTGCATTCAACGAAAGCAAATCGATTGGAAAGGTCATTGCTGATATCCCTGACATGGTCTCTGAAATTATTGTAGTTGATAATGCTTCAACAGATAATACAGGAGAATATGCAAAAGAAAAAGGTGCTACCGTTTTAAGGGAAAACAGGAAAGGCTATGGATATAGCTGTCTGAAAGGTATGGACTATATTAGTAAGAAAGCCAAAAAGAATGACATCATTGTCTTTTTGGATGGTGACTATTCAGACTTCCCTGCTGAGATAGAATTGCTCATCTCTCCTATTATCTCTTCCGGTTTTGATATGGTAATTGGTTCCAGAGTATTAGGTGAAAGGCAGAAGGGTTCAATGCTCTTTCAACAAATTGCCGGAAACTGGCTGGCTACCACACTAATCAAACTATTTTACAATGCTCATTTTACCGACCTGGGACCGTTCAGGGCAATCACCTGGAATGCCCTTCAACAAATAAACATGAAGGATAAAACCTTTGGCTGGACTGTCGAAATGCAGGTCAAAGCGGCAAAACTTAATCTGAAGTTTACCGAAATTCCGGTTAGTTACCGTAAAAGAATTGGGGTAAGTAAGGTCTCAGGCACAATAAAAGGCACAATTTTGGCAGGATATAAAATATTACTTACCATTTTTAAAAATATTTAATTTTTTACTGCGGGATTTATGCTTGAACATGGTATTGTAATACTTTACTACTTTTTCTTTTTTTTTTTTATTCTCTTCAGTATCTGGCAACTGGCCTTATTA
>CAZGCG010000065.1:0-12630 GCA_964524205.1 uncultured Sphingobacterium sp.
ACAATACCTGCAGTAACTGTAGTATTCAGAGCAAATGGATAACCAACTGCCAATACCCACTCCCCAACACGAACATCATCAGAATTTCCAAGTTTTACGATCGGAAAACCAGATCCTTCAATTTTAAGCAGGGCAAGGTCAGTATTTGCATCCTTTCCAATCACTTTTGCAACCAATGAACGTTTATCAGGAAGGATTACATCAATTTTATCGGCATTGTCTACCACGTGGTTATTGGTTACAATATATCCGTCATCCGAAATTATTACACCCGAACCTGAGCCCTGTGCCGGTCCTTGCTGACGACGACGTCCACCAAAGAAATCTTCAAACATATCCTGCATCTGATCACGGCCGGAAATCCCACCACCTGCATTCACATTATACGTGGTTTTAATATGCACAACTGCCGGAGTAACGGTAGCAGCAGCCTGTGTAAAATCCAAAGCACCTGTGGATGAATTGATTACAGATCCGGGATTATTTGTGAAATATACTTTCTGTTTGTCTTCAAAAGACATCCCATCACCATATTTGCTCTCAATAAACTTATAAGTTCCGATAGCAACAGCCCCACCCAGACATGCCGCTAAAAAAGTAACACCTATCTTTTTCATATGTTAATTATACTATTTTCCTTTAATGTTAAACCACACTCAAAATTAATACCACTTAAACGTAAATCATGAATGGAGGGTATCCATTTTATGTTAAAAAATGTTAAAGATTTTAACCCTGGTTTTAATTCTGCCTCTCAATCCAAGGCATTTTCAATTTAAATACCGAAATTTATAAAATGTTTAATTAATAAGATTGAACATTTCAGCCGATAAGGCTTTTATGACATTATTTATATGCATCTCAACTTTTTCAAATACCAGGGCGCCGGGAATGATTTTATCCTCATAGATAATAGAAATCAAACATTTCCTTTAACTAATCAACCTGAGGCAATAAAAAAACTTTGTGATCGCCATTTTGGAATTGGTGCAGACGGACTAATGGTTCTTCAACTTAAAGAGGGTTATGATTTTGAGATGCTTTACTTTAATGCCGATGGCCGCGAAGGGAGCATGTGTGGCAATGGAGGAAGATGTATCGTAGCTTTTGCAAAACACCTGGAAATCATTAATGATGAAACTAACTTTTTGGCAGTAGATGGCCCGCATTATGCCAAAATTTCAGAAAAAGGAACCTGGGTCAGTTTACAAATGATTGATGTTCAATCCATCCAGGCCGATGGAGAGGCGTATGTTCTCAATACCGGTTCGCCTCATTATGTTCTTCCTGTAAAGGACCTTGAAGAAAGGGATGTATATCTTGATGGTAAAAATATACGCTATAACGAAACCTATAAAGCGCAGGGCATCAATGTCAACTTTGTGGAGGATCTTGGTGATTCTTATTTCGTCAGAACTTATGAAAGAGGTGTTGAAGATGAAACATACGCCTGCGGAACAGGGGTAACAGCTGTTGCAATGACCATGGCTAAGAAAAAAGGACTGAGTGGAAAAATACATTCAGCGATCAAAGTAAAGGGTGGGGATTTGAGTGTAGATTTCAAATACGATGGCAACTCATTTAGCGAAGTGTTTTTAGAAGGGCCGGCTACCTTTGTTTTTCTGGGTGCAATTAATATCTGATTCCACATCCTTCTGATTCATACGATTCAGAGAATTGAAACCATAGATTTTCTTTATCGTACAATTTCAATATTGGCAATAAAATCAATTTACCAAGCCATTTATTTATGAAATTTTCGAAATAATTGCCTCCACATCAAAATTTCATATTTATTGAGGTATTTAAGGTAAAAAAGAAAATTCTATCTAGATTTAGAATTTTTTAATAGTCAGCTTTCTTATATTTTTCAAACAAGCTATGTTGAGAGTTGACAGCGATAAACCATGCAAAATTGTATATTCTATATGCAAGCATGACTTTCTTGGCTACCTCATCGAACCACATGTTGTACAACTAAACTCTGATGAGGGATTCTCCCTTACATATCAGCGATTATTCAGCACTACAGCAGAAGAGTTTTCGTCCATTTTAGATGAAACCGATCTGAAACTGATTAAACTGCTTGAAGAAATTGAGCAGAGTCATATCATTAAGCGTTTTCATAAAAAAGCCATTCGTCCGGTCGAGTACTTCAGAACAATCTTTGACGAAAAAATCTATGAGGTCATCCGGCCAAAAATTGAAAAAAAACTTGTTGAAGCACTTAGGCTGATTGGTGATAAGGGTCTGTTTCAGATGAGTAAAGAAGGCTGGCCGGTTGAGCGGAAGCTGATTATCGCATCAGAACCCGCCTCAGTTTTATTCCATTTCAGGCGTAGCGTTACTGAAACAAGATATTTTCCAACCATTAAATTTCAGGGACAGCGCATTGAATTTATGTTTAAAGATGCGCAGGTCATTTGCAATCATCCCGCCTGGCTTCTGCTTGAAGATGTACTTTATTATTTTGAAGAAGATGTGGAAGGGAAAAAGTTATATCCCTTTCTCAATAAACGCTATATCTCGATTCCAAAATCATCAGAAAAAACATATTTTGAAAAGTTTGTCGCCCCTTTGATTGAAAAACATGCTGTTTATGCAGAAGGTTTTGAGATCCGCACTGAGAAATTTGAAGCAGTTCCTATTTTGAAATTACTTCATTCCGGAACTGAAAGTCCGCTCCTTCAGCTTTACTTCAGATATGGTGATTATGTCTTCCCTGCAGGAAGTGACAGAAGGGTAACTGTCAGAATGGAGAAAAAGGACAATGATTATATTTTTCACAGGATCAAACGCTCATTAAGCTGGGAAAAAAATAAAATCAATATCCTCCAGGAGCTTGGACTAAAGTCCTCCGGATCATTATTTCAGAATGTTTTTAGTCCGGAAACTTCTTATCAGGATGCAGAAGCATCTTCATTCAGTGTGATGAACTGGCTAAATCAGCATCATGAGGAGTTAGGGGAAAGAGGCTTTTCATTTGAACAAACTGAGGGGTCAAAACGCTATGTGATTGGCAGAAGTAAATTAGATCTTGAGATCCGTGAAAACAACGACTGGTTTGATATCCATGCCGTTGTACATTTCGGACCATACCAGATTCCGTTCATAGATCTCAAAAATCACATCCTGAATAAGATCAGAGAGTTCAAACTACCCTCCGGAGAAATTGCTGTAATTCCTGAAGAATGGTTTGCACAGTACAGTAATCTGCTTCAATTTACTGAAAGCGGTAAACAGCTAAGGCTTAAGAAATATCATATCGGTTTAGTGAATGATTTTAGTAATAGCGATCTGGCTACCGTCACAATGGACAGAAAGCTTCAAAAATTGGCTGATTTTGAAGAAATTGAAGAATTTGATGTTCCAAAAGCATTCAATGGCATATTACGTCCATACCAAAAAGCCGGCTATAACTGGTTCCATTTTTTAAAGAAATATAATTTTGGTGGATGCCTTGCCGATGATATGGGTCTTGGAAAGACTGTCCAAACCCTGGCCCTGATGCAAAAGATCAAGGAGGATAATCAGGCAGAAGGGATTCATACTACTTCCCTTATCATAATGCCTACCTCACTGGTTTATAACTGGCTGAATGAAGCCAAAAAATTCGCGCCCAAACTCAAAATCCATGTGCATACCGGGAGTTTCCGTAACAAGGATGTAGAAAGGTTTACGGCCTATGATATAGTTTTCACCACTTATGGAATTTGCAGGGTCGATATCGAATCATTAAAAACCTTTTATTTCAATTACATTATTCTCGATGAAAGTCAGAATATAAAGAATCCGTCTTCAAAATCATTCAAAGCGGTTAAAGCCCTGAAATCAAAACATAAATTAATATTGAGTGGTACTCCTGTAGAAAACACAGTCAATGATCTTTGGACCCAGATGTCCTTCATTAATCCTGGCTTATTGGGAAGCCAGAGTTTGTTCTATTCGGAGTTTGTGATACCGATTGAAAAGAAAAAGGATGAAGAGAAGGCTGCCAGACTGCAAGCCCTGATTAAACCTTTTGTATTACGACGAACCAAATCACAGGTAGCTACCGAATTGCCTCCCAAAACCGAGAATCTGTTTTATTGTCAGATGAGTGAGGAGCAGAAAGAGTATTATGAAAAGATCAAATCAGAGTATCGTAATGTGCTTCTGCTGAATCTGGAGGATGGCTCATTCAAAAAATCCCAGATCCAGGTATTGCAGGGGCTTACCAAGCTAAGGCAGATTGCCAATCACCCTCAAATGATCGATGATGGATATGAAGGTGATTCCGGAAAATTCGAAAATGTAATCCATACGCTTGAAAATGTGCTTTCCAGAGGCCATAAAGTACTTGTGTTCTCGCAGTTTGTCAAACATCTGGATATCTACAGGCAATATTTTAATTCCACCAATGTTCCGTACTCCTACCTTGATGGGGCTACATCCAAACGCGGAGAGGTGGTGAAGAAGTTTCAGTCTGATAAAGATATCAAGCTTTTTCTGATCTCAATAAAGGCAGGTGGTGTTGGTCTTAACCTGACAGAGGCTGATTATGTATTTATTCTGGATCCCTGGTGGAACCCCGCTGTTGAACAGCAGGCAATTGACCGGACACATCGAATTGGGCAGAATAAAAATGTATTTATCTACAAGTTTATCACTAAAGATACGGTCGAAGAAAAGATTCTTGCCTTACAAAACCGGAAACGCAAAGTGGCTGAATCTCTGATTACCACAGAAGAAAGTTTTGTTAAATCTTTAACCGCTAAAGATATAGAGGAAATCTTAAGCTGATTTTTTAGAACCGACCTTGGGAAGTGTAAGTTGATACTTGACTGCAAATGTCCGTATCAGAATGATTACCGCAACACTGATAAATGAGTTCATATTATCATCAACATTAAGCAGTTTTAATAATACAAAGACAGCTGCCCCCGATAAGCAGGCAGTAGCATAGATCTCCTTTTTGAAAATAAGGGGCACTTCATTGATCAGGGTGTCCCTGATAACACCGCCCATAACCGCAGAAAACATACCCATAATGATGGCCGCAAGAGGTGCAACATCGTAAAACAAAGCTTTCTGAACTCCTACGACTGTATAGAGTGCAATACCCAAAGTATCAAAGAGGAAAAAAGTACGGCGGTATTTAAGGATATAGTATTTAAAAGAAATAGCAATGATTACACCCAGAGTTATTGCAATCAGATAATTTCCATCCACAACCCAGGTTGGGCGAACACCCAAAATCATATCTCTGAGGGTACCCCCACCAACAGCGGTAACAAAACCTGTGAACGTAACACCAAAAATGTCGCGGTACATATTTTTATCCGAAGCCGCCAATGCACCTGATACAGCGAATACCAGCGTTCCGATAAGGTCAATATAATAAGGTAATTGCATCCTGATTTCTAAAATAGAAAATAATGAATCAATCTATGAATAAAGGTTAAGAATGAATAGTTTTTGCAAAACAAGCTGAGTTCAGATATCATTGAGAAAAACAAGATATTCTTCCAGGCTGATAAAATCAGCACCCATACTTTCCAGGTGACTGGTATAAACCTGGCAATCAATCAGCTTAAAATTTTTGTTCTGGCATAAAACAATCAGGGCTGCCTTTGATGCATTACTTACATTTGAGAACATACTTTCTCCACAAAAAACGTGATTGATCTGAACTCCGTACAAACCTCCAACCAAAAGGTCATTCTCCCACACTTCAACAGAATGGGCATAACCAAGATTGTGTAATTGAATATAAGCCGACTTCATGGTGTCAGTAATCCAGGTTCCCTTCTGATCCTTTCTGATGGAATTTGCACAGGCATTTATCACCCTGATAAAAGCCTGATCGTAAGTAACTCTGAAACTGCCGGATCGTAAAATCTTAAGCATGGAAGAAGACACCTTCAATCTTTCAGGAAACAATACGAATCGCTCATGCGGGGCATACCATAATATTGGATCACCCTCAGAGAACCAGGGAAAAATACCATTCCGATAAGCCAAAAGTAGTCTTTGCGCCGAAAGATCACCTCCAATTGCCAGTAAACCATCCTCATCTGCGAGTTCGGGGCTTGGGAACCAGATTTTATCTTTCGATAGTTGAATAATCATTCTTTACAGCTATTGAAATTAATTGCTTTTAAAGAAAATGAGAATATAAAGTGCGACTAATTGTAAAACAGTCGCATATAAAGCCAGCGATCCCGGATTGTACTTATCCCTTACAAATAGAATAATTGAAAATACCGGCCCGATAAAAACAGAGATTATCATTGGAAGCCATAACAGTTCGAAAACTGCTCCAATAAAGGCAATATTATAAACATTTAAAGACTTTGCTGTCAACCAGTATGGAATTGTAATGATACTCAGGATAAACAATACCCGATTAATACCTGAATTATTAAATGAAGCTGATCTGTCGGGCATATCACTATTTTTCACATTGCGGGATTATTTGCAATTCTGCTCAATAAAGGATGCCGACTTATTGCTGCCAAGCCTTCTGATAATGTGAAAGTCTTCGCATGCACCCTCAAAATCTTCCTGTTTTAGCTTACGCTGTGCCTGCTTTAACAAACGGTCTATGAATTTTTCATCATATCCTAACTGGTATTTAAGTGCCTCCATCCTCATTTCACCGGCTTCATCTGTGACTCCGGGAACTTTCTTATCATAATAATTAAAGATTACTTCACTCATTCCCCTTCTTGCCTGATAAGCATTGATTGCTGCACTAATTTCATCCTTTGAACGCTGCTCACATTTAAAGTCGCGCAATGTAAAATTTACCGGCAAAACCATTGAGACCAGGGTATCGTGATCGGCAGGCATAATCCATTTACCTGAGGTTAGACGAACAACGCGCAATGCCTCAAGGTCGAGATCTGTACCAAAGCCTTTCTGTACTTCTGATTGGTAAATACGCCCCTGCTTATTCAGTTTAAAACTAACATTAACCGTCCCCTGAAGACAGTTATCCCTGGAGTATTCCGGATAGATCATAACATTGTAAATAAATGTGCTTAGATTTTTTCCCTTAAATACCGGCTGATCATCCACAAAGAATGATGTAAGATGCAGGAATAAACTAAAAATAAAGTTGAGAGCCATATTCTAATTTAACGAAAAAATAAGGATATGATTATTATTGTAAGGTCAATTTACTCAGGCAAACAGAAAAAGGTAATTATAAATGTAATGAGAAAGTGCTCCGGCAACAACAAAAAGATGCCAGATTTCATGACTATGAATGTTCTTGCCCATTGGCTTATCCTTATAATAAAAAACAGTACCTCCAATGTAGAATACCCCTCCAAGCAGCATCCAGCCTATAGCCGAAATGGATAGTTTTTCTGCCATTTCATTCATTAAAGGCACAATTAATGTCCCCATTGCGATATAAATCCCAAGGGAAAGTCCTTTATGCTGAAGGCGGTTAAAAATTTTTAATGTACATCCGGCCAGTGCAATGGTCCAGATCATTCCAAAAAGGGTCCATCGGGTATACCCATCAAACACAAGTAAAGCCGTTGGTGTGTAGGATCCGGCTATCATAAGGTAAATGCAGCAATGATCGATCTTTTGCCAGAATCTGACCTCAGCCTCTGTATTCGGATAACTATGATAAATTGAACTTATTCCAAAAAGAACGACCGTACAGATTCCATACACCCAGGCAGCTGTATATTCAATTGGCAAATCTGCCCTGTTGAGCAGGAGAATAGTTCCGGGTATTGCGAGAATGGCCGGAATAAGATGGGTATAAAAATTTACTGGCTCACGAATGGTTCTCATTGCAATCAATCATCCTGGCCCGGTTCATCTGCCTGACGAGGCTCTTTACCGATCTTTTCGAAGAGTTTATCCATCTTCTCAACATATTCACTGGTATCGTCCAGAAAAAATTCAAGATGCGGAACTATTCGTACCTGATCCTTGATACGATTACCTAATTTATAACGGATCTCATTTGAATGAGATTTTATAGTATTTAATGACAATGAGTTATTGGTGCTGTTAAAAAAGCTCAGGTAAACTCTGGCGATAGCCAGATCTGGTGAAACCCTCACTTTGGTTATTGTTACCATGATATTGGGTAAAAAATTCAATCCCTCCCGCTGGAATATCTCAGCCAGATCTTTCTGAATAACTCCTGCAAACTTCTGTTGACGTTTAGATTCCATAAAATTGGGGATTAAGAAAGTTAATAAATTAAAAAAATCAATCTGAATGTTTCAGTTTTAATAAATACAGACTCATTCAATAGCCAATTCTGATCAATAAAGCAATTTATCATAAGGGTAACGTTTCGTATGAATCGCCTTTACCTTTTCATATAACAATGCCCTGAATTCTTCAATATTTTCTTTATTCAATGCCGAAATAAAAATTGCCGGATTTCTGTCCTTATTCATCCAGCTGTTTTTAAAGTCGGCAAGAGTAAGTGGCGGATGCTCATCCTGCGGGTCGAAATCAGCAGGCTTATAGGCATCAATTTTATTAAATACGGTAATTATCTCTTTATCGATTGCCCCCATGTCCTTCAGGGTTTCATTGACTGTATTGATCTGATCTTCAAAATTGGGATGTGATATGTCAACCACATGTATTAAAATGTCAGCTTCACGAACCTCATCAAGAGTTGATTTGAAACATTCGATCAGATGATGGGGCAATTTGCGAATAAATCCTACGGTATCTGAGAGCAGAAAAGGCAGATTCTCAATCACCACTTTCCTCACTGTGGTATCCAGTGTTGCAAAAAGTTTATTCTCTGCAAATACTTCCGATTTGGAGATCATATTCATGATCGTTGATTTGCCAACGTTTGTATATCCAACAAGTGAAACCCTGACCAACTGAGCCCGGTTCTTTCTTTGGGTCAGATTTTGCTTATCAATTTCCTTTAAGCGCTCTTTTAATAAGGATAATTTATTCAGAATTAAACGACGGTCAGTTTCGATCTGGCTTTCACCCGGACCACGCATCCCGATACCACCCTTCTGCCGCTCAAGGTGAGTCCATAAACGCGTTAAGCGGGGAAGTAAATATTGTAGTTGTGCAAGCTCAACCTGAGTTTTTGCCTGAGAGGTTTGCGCTCTTTTTGCGAAAATATCAAGAATCAGATTACTGCGATCCAGTATTTTTACCTGCAGTTCATTTTCAATATTACGGAGTTGGGAAGGCGAAAGTTCATCATCAAAAATGACCATATCAATCTCTTCCGACTTAACGTATGCATTGATTTCTTCAAGTTTTCCGGTCCCAACAAATGTAGCTCTGTCGGGACGTTGCATCCGTTGTGTAAATGCCTTTTGTGTTTCTCCGCCTGCAGTTTCAACTAAAAATTTAAGCTCATCCAGATACTCATGGGTTTGCTCTTCTGTCTCACCCGGTGTAATTATACCCACAAGTACCGCTCTTTCAGGCTTAGCTTCAGTATCGAAAAATTTTTGTCTGGGCATTTACATGTATTAATAATTGCAAAGATAAGAGTTTGACCCGGAGTAATTGAACAGCAGGCTGTCAGAATATTCCCAGGCAAATCCTATAAAATAATCGTCTTTAAATCCTGGATACAAACTCTTTCATCGCCTTGCCGGGATTTGTTTCCTTCATGAAGTTTTCTCCGATTAAGAACCCATCAAATCCTGCGGTTCTCAATTCCATTATCGTTTTTGGATCACTGATTCCGCTTTCAGAGATTTTCAAAAACCTTGATGGAATATGCTCAACAAGGTCATAAGAATGCTGCACCGAAACTGAGAAATCGCCAAGGTTTCGATTATTTACCCCTATTGCGTCCAAATCATCACAGATACTACGATCTAATTCTTCTCTGTTATGAACCTCCAGAAGGACATTGAGACCCAGATCTTTTGCACATTTTGCTAGTTTACGGACCTCCGAAGGAGTTAAAATAGCAGCAATCAATAAAATGATATCTGCCCCCAATGCTTTGGCTTCAATGATCTGGTACTCATCAAGCATGAAGTCCTTCCTCAATAATGGCAGATTATTTACTTTTCTTGCCTCGATCAAATCCTCATCCTTTCCACCAAAAAAACTCCGGTCGGTCAGGACTGAAAGTGCAGAAGCCCCGGCATCAGCATAGCCATTGGTAACCTCTTCAACAGACAGGCGGTCGTTTATAATTCCTTTGGATGGAGATTGACGTTTAAACTCAGCAATTATTCCTGTTCGTTCAGGATCTAATATAAAATCACGCAGTACATAACAATCCCTTGAAAATAAGTCACTCTTCTTCAGCTGCTCCAACGTAGTTTTAAGCTTTGCTGCTTCAATTTCTTCTCTCTTCTTCAGAACGATCTTATCGAGAATATTTCCGCCCGAAGCGTTCTTAGAATTCGTATCACTTGTAGTCATATCTTAAAAATTCTTGGCTCAACTCAACCAGTTAGAGATCATCAGTTTCCCATGTTCAGTAAGTACAGATTCAGGATGAAACTGCACACCACGTACGTCGAGAGTACGGTGACTCAATGCCATGATCACTCCTTCAGGATCTGTGGCTGTTACATTGATCACATCGGGAACGAGGTCATTCCTGACTGCCCATGAATGATAGCGACCTACCTTAAACTGTTTGGGGCAATCCTTAAACAACTTTTCATTTTCGTCGAGTACGGTAATCTCTGTGGCTCTTCCATGAACCGGACGGGACAGATTGTATAATTCGCCTCCAAAAACCTCAGCGATTGCCTGTAAACCCAGACAAATACCCAGAATGCTCTTACTTGGTGAATACGTTCGGATCACATCCAGCAAAAGACCTGACTCTGATGGTATCCCCGGCCCTGGAGAAAGCAGGATTTTTTCAAAATCATTCACATCAGCCAGCTTGAATTTATCGTTTCTCCATACCGTTGCCTGATGACCTGTTTCATGCAGCAGATGTACCAGATTAAAGGTAAAAGAGTCGTAATTGTCTATAACGAGTATGTTCATCTTATTTTTTGTTTTTTAAGACCCGGAATTATTAATTCTTGTCCATTTCCTGTTCCCAATTTCCTATTCCCAATCCTATAGCTCCTGAGCTAATTCCAGCGCCTTTCTTAGTGCCGCAATTTTATTATTCACCTCATTCAGCTCACTTTGCGGGTCTGAATCTGCCACAATACCTGCACCGGCCTGATAATGCAGCACATTATTCTGGCTAAGGAATGAGCGGATCATGATTGCATGATTAAAATCGCCGTTAAAACCCATGAATCCGATTGCTCCGCTATAAAACCCTCGTTTCTGTCCTTCAAAACGATCTATAAGCTGCATTGCCATATATTTCGGTGCTCCGCTCAGTGTTCCTGCAGGATAAGTATCCCCAACAACATCAAAAGGATCAACCGAACTCTGTAACTCGCCAGTCACTTTAGAAACCATGTGTATCAGGTGTGAATAGTATTGAATCTCTTTAAATGACTTCACTTCAACTTTATCACAATGTCTGCTCAGATCATTTCTTGCCAGATCAACCAGCATCACGTGCTCGGCATTCTCTTTTACATCCCTTTTCAGATTCTCAGCGAGTTCGGCATCCTGAAGGCTGTTTCCAGTCCTTTTAAAAGTACCGGCAATCGGGTAAATGGTTGCAACATTGTTCTTTATGGTGAGCTGCGCTTCGGGTGAAGATCCGAACAACTTAAAATCGCCGTAATCAAAATAAAACAAATAAGGAGAAGGATTTATCGACCGCAGGGCACGATATACATTAAATTCATCGCCTAAAAATGGTTTGGAGAAAGCTCTGGAAGGAACAATTTGAAACACATCTCCCCGGTAAACATGCTTTTTAACATTTTCTACCAGGCTGATAAACTGCTCATCAGTAAAATTAGATTTTTCCTCTCCATTCAGATTGAACTTATACTCAGGAAAATTTTTATTCTGGATCAGATACTGAATCTTCTCCAGCCCGTCGGGCGCGTTCTTGTCTGTCCGGTGCTCCAGCAGATATAATTCATTCTTGAAATGATCAATGACAATAATATACCGGTATACGTGATATTGCATTAATGGTATATCTCTTCCCTCTGCAGGTTTTGAGTGTAATTTAATATCCTCAAAATGCTCCACGCTTTCGTAAGCAAAATAACCGAACAAGCCATTTGAAATAAACTTAAAGTCATCGGTTGATGCAGATTCAAACTGTTTTCTGAATATTGAAACCTGTTTCTTCAGTTCAAGATCCTTCAGAGGATATTGCTCCCTTTCACCGTCAGGGAAATAAGTCTCCAGTTTATCAGCTGTTAAAACTATTCCCGCAATAGGGTCGCAACAAACATAACTGAGACTATTTTCTCTGCTATGATAGTCAGAACTTTCGAGCAAAATACTGTTTGGGAAAACATCGCGTAAACGCAAATATATACTTACCGGGGTAGTGGTATCGGCGAGCAATTTCTTGTGGGAAGTGTATAATTTATATTTCTTCATAGTAATTTATGTTTTCTGATCCGGATTCAAATTTTTTGCAATCACAGACCATAAAAAAACCCGACGTCTCAGGGCGTCGGGTTTTATATTTTTAAGGTTTTACTTGATTAAAATTGATCAAAATACCTGTTCCCTGCGCCCTTTTCTAAAGTGCACCACCAATTTGCTGTATTT
>CAZGCG010000066.1:0-7016 GCA_964524205.1 uncultured Sphingobacterium sp.
GAACAATCCATGGCGACCGATAGTAAGAAGCCAGCCTGGCTGTTTTTCGAATTACCGCCTTTGCCGTTGTCGAATTAGAGGAAATACAAGCTAAAAACCGTTCAGTACGTAATTTTATCTGTTTCGGAATCTCAGTATCAATCTTCCTTTCGACATAATGTGCAACTTCTTTTAAGGCCAGTTCACGCAGTTGCAGAATCTTATCTGCCTGAAAAAAATTATTTAATGCTTGCTGAACTTTACTGCTATCATAGATTTTCCCTTCCTTTAATCTTGTAACCAGTTCATCTGCGGTCAGGTCAATATTTACAATCTCATCTGCTTGTTCAAGTATCCGATCAGGAACACGTTCAGTAATCGAAATGCCGGTTATTACTTCAACATCCTCATTGAGACTTTCCATATGTTGAATATTAACTGCCGAGATCACACTGATCCCTGCATCCAAAATATCCAGCACATCCTGCCATCTCTTTTCGTTCTTACTTCCTTCTACATTCGTATGAGCCAGTTCATCCACTATAACCACTTCTGGATGCCGGCTGATCACCGCATTCACATCCATCTCATCCAGTTCTTTACCACGGTAGAAAATCTTTCTGCGGGGGATTATAGGTATACCTTCAAGAAGAGCATGGGTCTCAGCACGATTATGGGTTTCAATATATCCGATCTGGATGTCAATATTATTCCGAAGCAAAGCATGAGCTTCCTGGAGCATCCTGTAGGTTTTACCAACTCCAGCGCTCATCCCGATGTAAACCTTAAGTTTACCTCGTCTGGATGTTTTAACCAGATCAAGAAACCGTTTAGCCGATTCTTCTTTTTTTGCTTCTTCCATGCCTCAAAACTATGGAAACGGGATGCCTGTTGGCAATCCCGTTTATTAATTTAATTTACTAAAAGGATACCGCAATGCTCGCAGTAATGGTTGAACTATTACTGACAGGAATTGTTTCTCTTACAAAGATATTATCCTTGCTGTCGAGCACTTTTCCTTCCAAACGAAGAACTGCATTGCTTACTGGCCAATAATCGATATTCATTGAATAGCCAGTTGTTTTAAATCCTTCTGGAGTACCTGTTGCGATAAATACACCATTCTCATCCTCATAATATTCAATTCGACCGGCCAGGGCCCATTTTGGATTAAGCTTATATTGAGCAATCATAACCGGTGCAAACACTTTGTTTGTCTCATTACTTCCTTTAGCTATTTGCTGGGTTCCATAATCAAAACCGGCTGTGAGTCCAAATTGGCTTGTAAGTTGAAAAATACCATAGAAATTATTGTGAAAACGTCGAACCCTTAGTGCATCCTCGCCTTCAGTACCCAGGTAATTACTATAATTCAGTGTGACCTTATCACTTGGCTTAAAGCTTAGCTGTAATCCACCGGCTGGCTGACTGTTGCCCAACTGACGATTGATACGCTGCCAGCCATTCAGATAAAGCAAAGCAACTGTAAATTTATTATCATTTGTACCATAGGTTATTTTAGCTCCCGACTCATAATATGGGGTATTATCTGAAACGATATTTCGTGTCAGTACCCAGCAGTCTTTGGAAATCGCACTTTCAAATCCAATATGAGAGGCAAATATGCCGGCATCTACCCATAAGTTTGCTGTTTTCGATAGTTTTACGCCAGCATTCGCTTCAAAGATATTCTTTAAAACCCCAGGTTCTGCAGCAAGGTTGGCGTTGGAATAAGTACCGGCCATTACCGCCAGATTTGCCCGAACGGTTCCATCATCATAGGCTCCTTTTATAAAACCCAAATTAAGGTTAACTTCATTATGCCTGTTATGTGAGTAAACAAAGCCAGGTCGGTTATTATCTGCTGGTTTATTGTAGTCATACAGATAATAAGTCTCAAGGTATCCCGAAACTTTAATTTTAGGTTCATCCTGAGCGTAAATTGAGCTGACTGCTGTTAAAGCTGCAGCTAGTAAAAATAATTTTTTCATTTATTCTATTTATTTATTCAAATTGTCCATAGGAGCTACCCTTTCCTAACGCTAGGCGAACGCAAACAGATCAGGCAGCTCCGATGGGCTGAGGTAAATGTTAATTTAATGCCTAATAAATTCTAATGGCCTTGTTGTGGACCGTGCAATTATTTTTTAACCGCATCCAGAGCAAGGTTTAACTTCAGCAGGTTGACAGATGCAGGGCCAAACAATCCTAATAATGGTTTTCGGGTATGTTGTTCAACCAGATCTCTTACCTGCTTTTCATCCAGCTTACGATATGCTGCCACTCGTTGAATCTGGATGTTTGCACCCTCAACCGAAATGTCCGGGTCTAGTCCACTGCCGGAAGCAGTTACCAGGTCCGCTGGTACATCTGCCCGGTTCAAACCGGGATGATATTTAAGCAGGGTATCAATACGACTGGCAACATCCTTCAGATAATCCGGATTTGAAGGTCCTTTGTTAGAGCCCGCAGATCCTGCGGCATTATAGCCAACAGCAGAGGGCCTACCCCAGAAATATTCAGGACTAGTAAATGACTGGCCAATTAAGGCATAACCAACAACTTTTCCATCGCGGGTGATCTTTTCTCCGCCACCTTCGCCTTTTGATAATTTGCCTGCAAGAGCTATCGCCAGGGGATAAATTACGCACAGTAGTACCATCAGTACCAGGGTAAGGCGTATGGATTGTAAAATGTATTTTTTCATTGTCTTTGTATTTTATTTTTATAATTACTTAGGTTTTTTGGGAATTGGAAATAGGGAATTGGAAATGGATCTAAACGCTGTGCTATTGCCTGTTTCATATTTACTATTTCGTTTTTGGAAATGGGAAATAGGGAATTGGATCTAAACGCTGTATGAAGTATTTCCTTTCTCTACCCGATAGCTATCGGGTCTCTATTCCCTATTTCCTTTTCCCTATTCCCTATTCCCTATTCCCTATTCCCTATTCCCATCCCCCAATCAAACAAATAAACCAACTACTATATCTATTAACTTGATACCGATAAATGGAGCAATCACACCTCCAAGGCCATAAATGAACAGGTTCCGGCGTAGCAGCGCACTGGCTCCAATTGGCTTGTATGCAACGCCTTTTAAAGCCAATGGTATAAGTATTGGAATAATAATAGCATTGAAAATAATAGCCGACATAATTGCGCTTTCCGGGCTGTGTAGTCCCATAATATTCAGGCTTTGCAAAGCAGGAATGGAGGCAATAAACAAGGCGGGGACAATCGCAAAATACTTTGCCACATCATTGGCTATAGAGAATGTAGTTAGTGTTCCCCGGGTGATCAGCAATTGCTTACCTATTTCAACGATTTCAATTAACTTGGTAGGATCATTATCAAGGTCAACCATATTACCGGCTTCTTTAGCTGCCTGGGTACCACTGTTCATCGCAACACCAACATCAGCCTGAGCTAAGGCAGGAGCATCATTTGTTCCGTCACCCATCATAGCTACTAGCTTTCCAAGAGCCTGCTCTTCTTTGATGTAGTTCATTTTATCCTCGGGTTTTGCCTCAGCGATAAAGTCATCAACACCGGCTTTTTCTGCAATATATTTAGCAGTAAGGGGATTATCGCCGGTTACCATAACCGTTTTTACACCCATTTTACGGAGGCGTTCGAAACGCTCACTGATGCCTGGTTTGATAATATCCTGAAGTTCAATCACACCTAAAGCCTGCTCGTTTTCACAAACCACCAGTGGGGTTCCACCATTTGATGCTATGACTTTTACCTGTTCTTCTATATCTTGAGGAAAGGAGTTCCCAGCCTTTTGGACGATATCTCTTATCGAATCAAAAGCCCCTTTCCTGATCCGGCGTCCGTCGGGAGTATTGATCCCACTTGAACGTGTTTCTGCTGTAAATTTGATAAATTCAGAACCTTCAGGTGCAGTATGGATAACATGGGAATCCTGGACCCGGGCAAGTTCAATGATTGATTTTCCTTCTGGTGTTTCATCCGAAAGGGAACTTAATACACAGGCATCGGTAAATTTCTTGATTACAGTGCCTGTTGTTGGATAAAAATTGGTTGCTTTACGATTACCAATAGTAATAGTGCCTGTTTTATCAAGAAGTAATACATCAATATCACCAGCAGTTTCAACTGCCTTACCGGATTTTGTAATCACATTCGCTCTAAGGGCCCTATCCATCCCGGCTATACCAATTGCAGATAACAGGCCACCTATCGTTGTTGGAATTAAGCACACAAACAATGAAATCAAGGCTGCAATCGTAATAGGTGTTTGGGCATAATCAGCGAAAGGCTTTAGAGTAACACATACGATAATAAATACCAGTGTAAAGCTTGCCAGCAAAATGGTTAAGGCAATCTCATTAGGTGTCTTTTGACGGGATGCCCCTTCTACCAAGGCAATCATTTTATCCAGGAAGCTTTCTCCCGGTTGTGTTGTTACCTGCACCCTGATCTCATCTGAGAGCACTTTAGTACCCCCGGTCACAGATGATTTATCACCCCCAGCCTCACGGATCACTGGGGCAGATTCCCCGGTAATAGCCGATTCATCTATTGTGGCGATACCTTCAATGATCTCACCGTCGGTCGGTATGGTATCCCCTGTTTCACAGATAAATACATCACCTTTTAATAACTGGCTGGAAGAGCGGATTTCAATAGTCTCGTTACTCAGCAGTACTTTGGCTGGTGTATCTTCACGTGTCTTACGCAGGCTGTCGGCCTGGGCTTTACCACGCGCCTCAGCTATAGCTTCGGCGAAATTGGCAAACAGAAGTGTAAGCAACAAGATAAAGAATATAAAGAAGTTATATACCGGAGAACCCTGACCGGTATTACTTATAGAATAGATAGTTACATAAGCCATGATCAGTGTACCGATCTCAACGGTAAACATAACCGGGTTCTTGATCATTACCCTGGGGTCAAGCTTAATGAATGACTGTTTCAATGCAGTTTGCACTAAAGCAGGTTCGAATAATTTATTGGATTGAGTTTTCATATGTTCTGTGATTAGGAAATGGGGAATAGGGACCCGATAGCTATCGGGTAGGGAATGGGAGATTTACCGGTAAATTGATAATTACTACCACGCACTAAATCTGTAAGAAAAGAATTTACTTTCGAATGTACATTGCTGAGGTCATTGTGAAAATGTATGAAGCCGCACCAAAATCTTGAAGTTTGGAAAAAAAGTTTTGTGCTTGTAAAAAAGTTGTATTTCCTCACATCTTCCTTTCCGACTGCCGAAAAATTTGGGATTATTACACAAATAAGACGTTCAGCTATTTCGATTCCTTTGAATATTGCAGAAGGCTCAGCAAGACGGTCCGACAAAGAACTTTTACAATTTCTATACATCGCACTGGGCTCTGCAAGTGAACTCGATACACTATTGCTCCTATCTAAAGACCTTGGCTTTATCGACCCTTTAGAATGCGATTCAGTATTAGATGATTTGAATATCATATTTAAATTATTAATAGGGTTTATTAATGCAGTGAAGAAGAGAATAGGAAACAGGGAATAGGAAATAGGAAATAAAATATAATCTGGATTATCCTTCCTCCATTTCCAATTTCCTATTTCCCATTTCCAACTATCCATTTCTTCCTACCTAACCATCGTAAAATATTCCGCAATCGGCCCTAAGGCTAATGCAGGGAAATAAGAGAGAGCGTTCAGCACCAATATCACCGCCATGGTCATCAGTGCAAAGGTCATGGTATCCGTTTTCAGAGTACCGGCAGATTCCGGGATGAATTGCTTCGCCCCGAGCATTCCTGCAATTGCTACCGGGCCAATAATTGGCAGAAAACGCCCCAGGATTAGAATAAAACCGGTAAGAACATTCCAAAATATATTATTATCGCCAAGACCTTCAAAGCCGGACCCATTGTTTGCATTCGATGATGTTACTTCATACAACATCTCTGAAAATCCGTGAAATCCAGGGTTATTTAACCAATTCTGTGGCTGGACAGCCCATGCAGCATCTCCGTGATTAGTAAAGGTATAGGTGGCTAAAGCTGTTCCTGTCAGGATTAAAAACGGACTTAAAAGTGTTATTATCGCCGCAATCTTTACTTCCCTGGCTTCTACTTTGTGGCCCATAAATTCGGGTGTTCGCCCTACCATCAGACCGGATATGAATACTGCAATGATCAGATAGATGAAATAGTTTAAAATACCTACCCCAACTCCCCCATAGAATGAATTGATCATCATTCCAAGCATTTGCATTAAGCCGGTAAGCGACATCGTACTATCATGCATACTATTTACAGATCCGGTAGATATAATGGTCGTTACCGTGCTCCAATAAGCTGAGGCTGCGGGTCCAAACCTTACTTCCTTTCCTTCCATAGCACCTGTACTCTGTGAGATCCCCATTTTTTCGATCGCAGGATTTCCACCCAATTCACTCATGATAGTGGGAATAAGCAGCATAAGCATCCCGACAGTCATTACCCCGAAAATGGTCCATGCTAATCTCTTTCTGCGAATAAAAAATCCGAATGCGATAACCATGGCAATAGGAATAATAACCTGAGAGATCATTTCTACCATATTGGTCAGGTAGTTAGGATTTTCAAGTGGATGAGCAGAGTTTACACCAAAATACCCGCCTCCATTAGTACCGAGGTGTTTAATGGCAATCATAGCCGCTGCCGGGCCTCTCGAAACATTTACAGTATCTCCTTGTACAGAAATGAACTGATCCTTTCCCTCATAACTAGTGGGAGTACCGTTAAATGCGAGGATCAAAGCCATAATGATTGACAAGGGAAGAAGTAAACGGGTAATTGATTTGACGAAAAATTCCCAGAAATTACCCAGAGTGCTTGATGTCTTATCGCGGAACGCTTTAAATAAAACCACCGCAGATGCAATACCAGTAGCTGCACTCACAAACTGCAAAAACATGATTACAAAATGCTGGGTGAGATAAGTTAGTCCGCTTTCCCCGGAGTAATGCTGCAGGTTACAGTTCACAACAAAGCTTATAATCGTGTTAAAAGATAAATCCGGACTCATTC
>CAZGCG010000066.1:7116-12419 GCA_964524205.1 uncultured Sphingobacterium sp.
AGCATCGCTTTCATGTGCTGCTTCCAGTTCATCTGCTCATTGGGATTGATACCGGAAAGTTTGTAAATGCCCTTTTCCAGTGGCTTTAAAAAGTCAGTCCAGGTCTTTTCTCCGGCAAATACTTTTGCCAGGTACTTACCTAAAGGAATAGCGATCAGCAGCGTAAGCAGGTATGTGGCTATTATTCCGAGTAGTTCTGTGTTCATGTTTATTGTTGTTAATGGGGAATAGGAAATGGGAAATGGGAAATAGGAAATAGGTAATAGGGCAGCGTTTAGTTCCATTGCCTATTTCCAATTTCCCATTCCCTGCCTAAAATTTCTCCGGTCTAAGCAGCACATATACCATGTATATGAATACTAATACTGAGATAATGAATAATGCAAGCATAGTTTTTAAGCTTTTGTTCTTGAGGTCCTTCGCTATGCTCAGGACTATATTTTTTCGAACCAGTTA
Source organism: uncultured Sphingobacterium sp. (assembly GCA_964524205.1). GTDB lineage: Bacteria > Bacteroidota > Bacteroidia > Sphingobacteriales > Sphingobacteriaceae > Daejeonella. Next base: position 7,573 of record CAZGCG010000066.1, read on the forward strand.
ATTGATTTGTTGAAAAGCCACATGCACACTAGCAGGGCAATTAAGAGAAGGATCATAAGCATATCTTTTTTCTGTCTCAGATACCATCCGGATGCCAAAAAGCACAAAAAACTTGCAACTATCTAACAGTCAATGATTTATTGATGTTTTACCAAAAACGAAAAATTTTATAAAACAAAAAACCCTTCCAAAATGGAAGGGTTTCATTTTCATTATGAAAAGAATTCAATAATTAATCGACCAGAATTTTATACTCTTCAATTTTTCTGTAAAGTGTGGTTAGTCCGATACCCATTAATTTGGCTGATTCCGTTTTATTTCCTGACGTAAGCTTCAGAACCCGCTGAATATGTAATTTCTCGATAGTTGCGAGGTCCAGAGTAGTATTTGTGCCGGCAAGAGAATCTCTTTCATTGTTAAAAGGCAAATCAATCGAAGTTAAGACAGCAGAATCTGAAAGAATTAAAACGCGTTCAATCACATTTTTCAGCTCTCTGATATTCCCCTTCCACAAATGATTTTGAAGTTTTGATATAAATGAATTATCAGTTTCAGGTACCGGCTTATTAAGTTTTCTGGCAAACTGCTCAACATAGTAGTGGGTAAGGAGCGAAATATCAGATTTACGTTCATTCAAACTTGGTAACTGAATTGTAAAAACCGATAAGCGATAAAAAAGGTCTTCTCTGAATGCTGCATGACTGATCTCACGCTCTAAGTCGCGGTTTGTTGCCGCTATAATCCGGACATTGGTTTGGGTAGTTTTAGTATCCCCGAGTTTTATAAATGTTCCATCTTCCAAAACCCTTAAAAGCTTAGCCTGCAAATCAAGGCTCATTTCCCCAATTTCGTCAAGGAATATCGTTCCATGATCAGCTTCTTCAAATAAGCCTTTCTTATCTTTCAATGCTCCGGTAAATGCACCCGACTTGTACCCGAAAAGTTCACTTTCAAGAATATCCTTCCCGAAGGCACTGCAATTTACAGCTACAAAATTTTGATCCTTCCTGTTGCTGTTAAAATGAATGGCCTTGGCGAAAATTTCTTTCCCGGTACCCGTTTCGCCCAATAATAAGACCGTTGTATCGGTACCCGAAACTTTTTGAGCAAGATATTTAGCACTTTGAATTTCATCAGAATTCCCGATGATCGAATCGAATCCGAAACGCTTTTCAAGAGTTCGCTCAAGATGCTGAACTTTGCGCTGCAGCAAAGCCTTATCCATTGCTTTGGCAACCAATGGAATTATTTTATCATTATCATCGCCCTTTATGATATAATCAAAAGCGCCATTCTTTATTGATTGAACGCCATCCTCAATTTTGCCAAAAGCAGTAAGATTGATTACTTCAATGGATGGATCGATCTTTTTAATTTTAGTGACCAGATCCACGCCATTAAAGTCAGGGAGTTTCACATCACTCAAAACCACAGGAATGTCTTCCTTTTCTAATAGTGCTAATCCAGATTTTCCATCACCGGCCTGATACACTTTATACCCTTCCAGCCCCAGAATTCTGGAAATTAAAGAGCGAAGCCGCTCTTCGTCATCAATTATAAGGATCTTTTTGATAAGCTATTTTTCAACAAAGTAAGTCTTTTATGGGGAATGTTCAAAAGCCTTATAAAATAAACTGTATACTCAGTTTAGGAATTATTAACCAATCTGAATAGCTATTTCTGGACTTGGCTGAACGTGACAATCGTCCTACCATCGTCTTAACAAGTACTTAGATCCTTCGATCATATTACCCTTTGATCGAAGGATCTGTGCAGAAAGCAATATATAGAACTATACTTGTTTCATCTGACCTGCTTAACAATAAATTAATTGTAAAAAACAATATTAGAATAATGAGGATGATATACCTCCAGATCATTCAAATAAATTCTCTCTTAAGTTGTTTGCGCCAGGTTTTGATTTTGTTTTCTAAAGAACAAAGACATAATTGCGCCAGAGAAAATAGCAAGGCCCAATATTGCAAAAAACCTCCAGGCATGTCCCATTAAAGGAATTCCATTATCTGGATTCACAAAGGCAATGATATAGAAATACAAAATATAGGACATTAACATAAAAGTCAAAACTACCGTCAAAAAAGCTTTTAAATAGGTAATCTCAATTTGCTTCTTAACTTTTAATGCAAGCACTGTTGCGATCATAACCATTGCATAAATGGGTATTGACCACCAGCCTTTATTTGATAGCAATTTACTGAGAATTAAAAGTCCGCCTCCGGATAACCCAAAAATTAAAACTGTTGGCATAATTTGTTTCAGATTGATCTGTTGTAAATTCATTGGATTTAGCATTAAAATTTAATTTCCCTATTCTCTTTTTGTTGAAAATTTCCTTTGGAGATCCATTTTTTTAATGCTTAAAACTTTAATATTTCTTTAAAATAATAAGCTATTTTTATATGAACAGAAAGATAAGATACATCTTGTACTATCACATATGTTCCTAATTCATAAATAAGGATATACCAAATGAAAAGATACACATTATTTTTTATTGCACTGTTTTTAATGGGCAATAGTACAAAAGCTCAACAATCCCAAACGGAACAATCAACAAAACCCTACAGCATTATCATCAAAGGCGGCCATGTAATTGACCCAAAAAACAATATCGACGGGATAATGGATATTGCAATTACCTCAGCTCAGGGCAATCAAACAGCCAGAAACACCATTCCTGTAACAGAAGGTAAAATTGCACTGGTAGCCCGGAATATTGACGCAAATCTGGGTTTAAAAGTAATTAATGCTAAAGGCATGTATGTAACTCCGGGGCTAATTGACCTTCACGTGCATGTTTTTTCCGGAACTAATTTAAAACAGCAGTACATGAATGGCCCAAGTTCAGTTTGGCCTGATGGTTTCACATTCCGTTCTGGTGTTACAACAGTTGGAGATGCTGGCAGTGCGGGATGGCGCAGTTTTCCTGAATTCAAGAAGAATATTATTGACAAATCACAAACAAGGATTCTTGTATTTCTGAATATTGTTGGTGATGGAATGGGTGAGTATCAGCAGAATGTTAATGATATGGATCCCAATATGGCAGCTGAAATTGCGATTGCAAATAAAAAGGATGTTGTCGGTTTTAAATCCGCTCATTTTGGCGGGAATCCATTTATCCCTTTGGACAGCGCGGTAAAAGCTGGAAATATTGCTAATATGCCTGTGATGCTGGATTTAACTTATCCTTCAAAGCCGCCTATCAGTTCCGTTGAGGATCTGTTTATGAAACATCTTCGTCCCGGAGATATTTTTACACATATGTACCGCCTGACTTTCCCATTTTTCTATGATAATGATAAAGTTTCATCGCTTGCATTTGCAGCACAAAAAAGAGGAATACTTTTCGATATAGGTCATGGAGGAAATGGTTTTACATTTGCCCGTGCAATTCCATCGGTAAAACAAGGATTTTTACCTTATTCGATAAGTACCGACCTGCATATTGCAAGTATGAATGCAGGAATGAAGGACATGACTAATATTATTTCCAAATTTTTGAATATGGGATTGCCCCTCCAGGATGTTATTTTGAGGTCGACCTGGAATCCTGCAAAAGAAATTAAAAGGGAAGAACTTGGAAATCTGTCGGTAGGATCAGTTGCAGATATAGCCATATTTACCTTGAGAAAAGGAAATTTTGGATTTATTGATTCACATAATTACCTGCTGAAAGGAACAAAAAGGCTGGAAGCAGAACTAACTATTCGGGCAGGAAAAATAGTTTGGGACCTGAATGGCCTGGCGGGGAGAACTGACAAAGAAAGTACGGTGCTAAGTATCAAGTGATAGAGAATGTTAAAAAGGTTTTCTCAAAAGGAGAATAAACCCTTTTAATTTCAGACTATACTGAAGGATATAGTCCATCAAGATCTTAATTGTCCTGAATATTTGTCAGATTGCGGTTTTGTTACAACCCGCTATCAAGCAGTTTAGCAAAATACATTAAAGCAGGAACCTTTCTTAAATCGTCTAATTGCCACTGAATGGTGCAGGTCTGTCCCAATAAAATCATAGAGTTTAACATTTATCAGTCTCTCAGCCAGAATCAACACTACTTATTCAAATACCAAGGGCTGTTACGGAAGCGATTTGCATTATAATCTGAATAAATAAATTACTTTTATCGCATGACGAAAAAAATGATAATAATTGAGCGGAATAATGATATTCTGAGCATTCTGACCCAAATTTTTGAAGAAGAAGGATACTTTGTTATTCCCTTTTCATCAGATAAAAAAATGCTTGAAAAGGTCATTTCTGAAAAACCCGATGTTATCGTTATCGATGTTTTAGAAACCTCCGAAGAAAGTACAGGTTTATGTTGTGAAATCAGATCCGTAGAAGAAATTAAAGATACTCCAATCATTGCACTTTCAACGCATGTTAAGGCTGAAAGAATTCACGCGATATGTGCCGATAAACTTATTGGAAAGCCTTTAGACCTGTATGAACTAATTGATGCGGTTGAAAGTGAAATGCCGCCGGAATAGATAAATTTAAACAAGGATTTATTTTAAAAAATAAGATTACAAGATCCAATTTTAAACAACATAGGACTCATAGAATTAAAACTATTTTAAAACAATTTTATTTTTAACCAAATGGTCAAAAACCAGGGAAGCAAGATAGTGATAGCCTTCACGATTCGGATGGACGCCATCACTTATGGTCATTAAATTAGCTTTACCTTTAAAAGGTTTGGTCAGATCGAGAAATGATACCTGCTCAGATCTGGCAATTCTTTTTATTCTTTTCCGTAATTCCCATATCCTTGGTCTCCTTCCGTTGAGGTCTTCCTTCCTTTCAGTACTTAAGCCATC
>CAZGCG010000067.1:0-7469 GCA_964524205.1 uncultured Sphingobacterium sp.
CGGCGAAGGCCGGAATCTCCCTATTCCACTCGTCGGATTGTCATTCCAGCGAAAGCTGGAACCTCCTAACTCTATTGAAATTCCATATATAGCTCCCCGACAAAAGTGACTCTCAATTCTCAATACACTTCACTTCAGTTTGCGTCGCTTCATCTCGGCCGAGATCAATCGAAGTTCTCTGCCCATTTGCCCGGCAACTGATGTGTTTTCTTCCGCCCGCCTGAAAAGATAAGGCATAACTGCCTTCACAGGCCCATAAGGAACATATTTCGCAACATTATATCCTGCTGAACCCAGATTAAAGCTTAAGTTATCGCTCATCCCAAGTAATTGGGAAAAGTAAATATGCTCATGATCATGTGGGATACGTTTTTCTTCGAGCAATTCAGTCAGTGATTCGCAGCTAAATTCATTATGGGTACCTGCAACAAAGGAAACAAAATCAATCTTACTGATACAGAATTTTAAGGCATCATTATAATCATCGTCTGTGGATTGCTTATCTGAATGAATTGGCGAAACATAAGCCATTTCTTCAGCACGCTCACGTTCCTTTTCCATATATGCACCCCTAACCAGCTTGGCTCCAAGTATAAATTGTTCTGAAACTGCCAATGAGACATCTGCCTTGAGGGAAGCTAATTTGTCATTTCTGTACAGCTGGTAAGTATTAAAAACAATTGCTTGTTCCTGATTATACCTGCGCATCATTTCAAGAGCCATCGAATCTATAGGATCCTGGATCCAGCTCTCTTCTGCATCAATCATCACCCTGACTTTCAGTTCATGTGCAAGTCCGCAGATTTGATCAACCCTATGACTCAGCCGTTGAAATTCTGATTTTTCATCAGCTTCAAGAGCATGCCCTGAATTAATCTTCTCAAGTAAAGCAAATCTGCCCAATCCGGTGACTTTGAATACAGTTAAAGGGATGCGATTGTCACCATCTGCATGACGGATTGTTCTCATGATTTCTTCACAGGTATGATCAAATACTTCCTCATCATCTTCCCCCTCAACCGAATAATCGAGAATTGCCCCTACACTGCCGGCATGAAGCTGAGCAACAGTTTGTTCACATTCTGCAATACTCTCACCCCCACAGAATTGACGAAAGATGGTAGCTTTAATCAGGGATTTAATTGGTAAGCCCAGCTTAAGGGCTGCATTGGTTATCGGCGGACCGATCTTCGTAAAAAAATTAATACTGATAAACTTAAATAACCAGTACGCACGGGTTAGATCTGCATTCGTTTTTCCACGAAAAGCGATCTCAGTATTATCAAACGATAAATTATGGCTTTTTGCCGGGCGGCTCTTCAAAATAATTGGTTTATTGCACAAAGGTAGAAATATTGAGATATTAACATACAAAAGCTAAAATTTGTAAGTTTGCTGCATGCTCGAATTTAAATTAGAAGGAGAATTCATTCCGATGATCCAGTTACTAAAGGCGATGAACCTGGTTCCAAGTGGTGGAGAAGCCCAAATTGTGGTTGAAGCCGGATTAGTGAAATATAACGGAGAGGTGGATCTGCGCAAACGCCTTAAAGTTAGGCGTGGCGATATCGTTGAATTCAAAGGACAAAAAATAAAAGTTACATGAAACCCATTGAGAGTATAAGCTATTCCGTTTTTTTCGAGAACAGTCTGCAGGAATTATCTGCATTTTTAAATAAAAAGAAATACAGCAAGGTTTTTGTTCTGGTTGACAGCAATACAGAAATCCACTGTCTGCCGGCATTACAGGAAGCTTTAGGATCAATTGAATTTGATTTGATTGAAGTTACACCTGGTGAGGAAAATAAGAATATTGATTTTTGCATCGGAATCTGGAGAATGCTCCTTGACTTTGGTGCCGACAGAAACAGCATCATGATCAATCTTGGCGGTGGAGTGATTACTGACATGGGTGGTTTTGCCGCTTCTACATTCAAGCGTGGTATTGATTTTGTACAGGTACCTACTACCCTTTTATCCCAGGTTGATGCTTCAGTTGGTGGCAAAACCGGTGTGGATATGGAGAATGTAAAAAACATCATTGGCACCTTTACTCAGCCTAAGGCAGTTTATATTCATACCGGCTTTCTGAAAACATTAAGTGACAGGGAACTGCGTTCAGGATATGCTGAAGTAATTAAACACGGACTCATTTACGATGCTTCCCTGTTTGAACAACTTAAGGGAATTGCTCCAAAAGACCTGAGTGATGAAATTATCTACCGTTCCATTGAAATTAAAAATGAAGTAGTCATCACAGATCCTTTTGAAAAGGGATTACGAAAAATTCTGAATTACGGACATACGATCGGACATGCAATTGAAAGTTACTCTTTGAAGCATGATAAAAGTCCATTATTACATGGAGAAGCGATTGCAATCGGTTTCATTTGCGAAGCTTTTCTCTCTGAAAAGAAAAATGGGCTTAAAAAAGAAGAACTTTCTGAAATTGTAAAAACCATTCAAAATACCTACCCCACTTATAAATTAAATAAATCCAGCTATCCTGAGCTTCTTGAAATCATGAAAAATGATAAAAAGAACAATGCCGGGCAGATCAGTTTCTCTTTACTAAGTGAAATTGGTAAATGCGGATACGACATTTTTTGTACCGAAGAAGAGATATTTGAGAGTTTGGATTATTACATAAGCTGTTCCTGAATACTGAATTATTGAATATATACCCAATACCATTTAGGTCAAAAATCTAAATCTGTAAAAAAATATTTTTTTTCTATTGACAGAATTAAATTTTGTGCTACATTTGGAAAACATAAGGATGAAAAATTTAACTACATATTACTTCGCTTATTTTTACTATCACGGTAAGAGCGGGGAAAATATGCAATAGATCTTAATATAGAAATTAGCAAAAAGTCCCTGCCCAAAAGCAGGGACTTTTTTTATTTAAAATCAAATGCAGAAAAAACGAGTAGCCATTCAGGGAATCCGGGCTTCATTTCACGAAGAGGCGGCCTTTAAATTCTTCGGAACTGATATCGAGACCATTGAATGCGAATCATTCAAAAAAACCTGTGAGGTTTTGAAGAATAAACAGGCAGATTATGTGGTAATGGCTATTGAAAATTCAATTGCCGGAAGTCTTCTGCCTAACTATACCCTGCTCAGAGAATACAACTTCTCCATAGTCGGTGAGGTATATCTGGCGATACAACTTCATTTGCTTGCTCTTCCCGGAGTAAAATTCGAGGACGTAAAGTATGTACAGTCGCATCCAATCGCCATCCGTCAATGCAGTGATTTCTTCGAAGAATTTCCTCATTTACAAGTAGTTGAAAGCAGCGACACTGCAGCCTGCGCAAAAAAAATCAGAGAAGAAAACCTGACAGACACAGTAGCTATTGCTAATCTCCTTGCGGCTAAACTTTATGATTTGGAAGTCATGGAAAGAAGAATCGAATCGAATAAGAAAAACTTTACCCGATTCCTTATTCTCGCAAATAAACCACTCGAAAATGTTGAAGTCAATAAAGCTTCACTTAGTTTCCAGGTAGGAAATTCCGTTGGATCGCTGGCAGACGTCCTGAATATTTTTGCCTCACACAAGATCAATCTGAGCAAAATTCAGTCGATGCCCGTACTTGGAAAGCGAAATGAATACAATTTTTACGTTGATATAGAATGGAAAAATCAGGCAGATTATGATTCTGCAATCCGTCAGGTTTTAAAACATACTATCAACTTTACCATTATGGGTGAGTACTTAAAGAACGATAAAGTTTAACCCGAATAAAAGCAAATAACAATTAAAAACGATACTATAATCAATCTCCTGGCTAGTTCCGGACCAAAAATTAAAACGATGAAATTAAATTTAAAATTACAGCCCTTAAGCACCTGGGTAAAAACAAAAAATGAGCCTTTATTAATTGCAGGGCCATGCAGTGCTGAAACCGAAGATCAGCTGATGGCTACCGCACATTTACTGGCAAAAACAGGAAAGGTTTCTGTTTTAAGAGCTGGAATCTGGAAACCGCGTACCCGTCCCGGAGAGTTTGAAGGAATTGGAAGTATTGGTTTAACCTGGTTAAAAAGAGCCAAAGAAGAAACAGGCTTACCTACCGCAGTAGAAGTAGCAAATGCAAAACATGTGGAGGAAGCCCTGGCAGCAGGAGTTGATATCCTTTGGGTGGGTGCACGTTCAACGGTAAATCCATTTACAGTACAGGAAATTGCCGATGCCCTTAAAGGCGTTGACATTCCGGTGATGGTTAAAAACCCTGTTAATCCTGACCTTCAGTTATGGGTAGGTGCATTAGAGCGTTTCAATAATGCAGGTATCACAAAGCTTGCCGCTATTCACAGAGGTTTCTCCTCTTTTGAAAAAACTGCATTCAGAAATGAACCGATGTGGGAACTAGCCATTCAGCTAAAAACTCTTTGCCCTGAACTTCCAATCATCAATGACCCTAGTCATATTTGCGGAAACCGTGAATTGATTCAATACGTTGCCCAAAAAGCACTTGATCTGGATATGCAGGGATTAATGATTGAGTCGCACCTTGACCCTTCTGTAGCATGGACTGATGCAAAACAACAATTAACTCCTGCTGCATTATCCGAATTAATGGAACTTCTTACACTGCGTAAACCGGAGAGTAAAGACAAAGAATTTACTGATAAACTGGCTGATCTGCGTACCAGTATCGACAAAATTGATGATCAGATCATTCAGAAAATAGCCGAAAGAATGCAGGTTGTACAAAAGATTGGCGAATTCAAACGTGATAATGGAGTAACTATCCTACAGGTAAACCGTTGGGATCAGATCATGAACAAACGCAGCGCATTTGCAAAGGCTTTAAAGCTGGATCTTAACTTCACAGGTAAACTTCTGGAATTAATTCACAGCGAATCTATCCGTAAGCAAACTGAAATCATGAACGATAAAGTGAATGTTGAATAACAATGAGTTCAGCAAGCATAAAAATATCAGCAGCAAATAAAAAACTGGACTGCACCATACCGCTAACAGGGTCAAAAAGCGAGTGTAACCGCGCATTGATCATGCAGGCCTTGAGTGAGGGTGCAGTCCGGGTAGAGAATATATCTGAAGCTGCTGATACTGTTACTTTAAACAAAATACTCAAAGATAAGGCACAAAATTTAGTTGATATCGGTCCGGCAGGTACTGCCATGCGCTTTTTAACTGCCTTTTATTCCTTGCAGGAAACAGAAATTCTATTAACCGGATCGGAGCGTATGAAACAGCGCCCTATCGGAATCCTGGTTGATGCTTTAAGAACACTTGGTGCTGATATTCAATATGCAGAAAAAGAGGGATTCCCTCCGTTAAAAATCAAGGGTCCGCTTCAGCAAAAAACAAATGAGGTAAGTATAAAAGGCAATATCAGCAGTCAGTATATTTCTGCATTATTGCTTATTGCACCAAAACTTGAACAGGGTTTGAATCTTGTTATTGAGGGAGAATTAACCTCAAAACCATACGTTCAAATGACCCTCGCCATGATGGAACAGGCTGGCATCAGACATACCTGGACTGATAATGTGATCAGCATTGCAAAGCAGCCTTTCAATAAGTCTGTAATCAATGTGGAACCCGACTGGAGTGCGGCTTCTTACTGGTATGCTATTGCAGCATTATCCAAAGAGGCCCGTCTTTTCCTCCCGGGATTGAATGGGTACAGTCTGCAGGGTGACAGTATGATTACTGAGATTATGGCCAACTTTGGTATTACCTCACAATTTAAAGATGGGGGTGTTTACTTAATGAAGGAAGCCAAGAAATTGGAGCGAAAGATCTTTGATTTTAAGGAATGTCCGGATCTGGCACAGACAGTAATTGTTTGTTGTGCAGCACTGGGACATGATGCTACCTTCACCGGACTAGAGACTTTAAAAATTAAAGAAACCGACCGGGTAAATGCACTCCAGACTGAGCTGGCTAAGATTGGAGTAAAACTGATTGAAAAAAATCAAACCTATAAACTGGATTGCTCAGGACTAGATCTGAATAAAAAAATTCAGGTAGCTACTTACGATGATCATAGAATGGCCATGGCATTTGCACCACTCGCACTGGTCATGCCGGAACTTGAGATTGAAGATCATTTGGTTGTCGAAAAATCATATCCGGATTTTTGGAAACATTTGGAACTTGCAGGATTCAATTTAAGGAGTATTGAGTAGTTAGTATTGAGTATTGAGAATGAAAAATCCTGCTACCAACTATATTTTTTACCACAAATTGTAATTTTAGCTACCTATTAATAATACTTAATACTTAATACTTAATACTTATAACCTAAAACTTACAACTCAAAATGGCAGGTAATTCATTCGGTCAACTGTTCCGCATCACAACTTTCGGAGAATCACATGGTGAAGCTATTGGTGTGATCATCGATGGCTGTCCTTCTAATTTGATGGTCGACATGGATTTTATCCAGTCTGAGCTAGATAAGCGTAAACCAGGGCAATCAAAGATCACAACCCAAAGGAAGGAAAGTGATACGGTACAGATCCTGTCGGGAGTATTTGAGGGCAAAACCACCGGCACCCCTATCGCAATGATCATTCCGAATGAAGATCAGCGTTCAAAAGATTATTCGCATATTAAAGATGCCTATCGTCCCTCACACGCAGATTATACGTACGATGCCAAATACGGTCATCGCGATCACCGCGGTGGCGGGAGATCATCGGCAAGAGAAACCGCAGCAAGGGTAGCAGCGGGAGCAATAGCTAAACTTTTATTACAACAATCCGGAATCGAAATATTTGCACATGTCTCAGCTGCAGGCACCATTGAAGCACCCCTGCTATCTATAAATTCCATTCCAGAATTGCTTGAAATCAGGGAGAGTAATATTGTACGCTGTGCAGATCCGGCTACTGCGAATCAAATGATTGAACTGATCGATGGGATCAGAAAAGAAGGCGATACCATAGGTGGTAAAATTTCATGTCTGGTTAAAAACTGTCCTGTTGGATTAGGAGAGCCTGTTTTTGATAAACTGCATGCCGATTTAGGCAAGGCGATGTTAAGTATCAATGCTGTACATGGCTTTGATTATGGATCCGGATTTGCAGGCTCTGAAATGAAAGGTTCTGAGCATAATGATCTTTTTGTAGCCCCTTCAGAAGGACAGGAAAACAGCAATTTCCGTACACTGACTAACTATTCGGGAGGAATTCAGGGCGGGATATCAAACGGCATGGATATTACATTCAGGGTGGCATTCAAACCAGTGGCAACCATCATGCAAAATCAGGCAAGCCTCGATTCTGCAGGTAATGCAGCAAATGTTCAGGGTAAGGGCAGGCATGATCCATGTGTTGTGCCCCGTGCGGTAGCAATTGTTGAGGCCATGGCAGCACTGGTTTTGGCTGATCATTTATTGAGGAATAAGGTGATCAGGCTTTAGGTATCCCGTCATTTCGAAGGAGGTACGACTGAGAAATCTCGAACTCATGGCACAGCCATA